>CBIHPZ010000289.1:0-5560 GCA_966211865.1 uncultured Aquabacterium sp. | reverse complement strand
GGCCGCTCGTCCCATTTGGGGTGCCGCGCGGCAATCACCGCCGCCTCGTGCACGGCCGGGTGCGCCATCGCGATGTTCTCGAGGTCGATCGAGCTGATCCATTCGCCGCCGGACTTGATGACGTCCTTCGAGCGGTCGGTGATCTGCATGAAGCCATCAGGGTCGATCGTGGCGACGTCACCGGTGGGGAACCAGCCTGGCTGCCCATCCACGCTCACCAGGGGCGAGCCGTCCTGCTGCCCGAAATAGCGTTCGATGACCCAGGGCCCGCGCACCACCAGGTTGCCCGAGGCCACGCCGTCCCAGGCCAGCGCATGGCCGTCGTCGTCGACGATGGCCATGTCGATGCCGTAGATCGCGCGGCCCTGCTTTTCCAGCAGCTTCTGCTTCGCGTCGCGCGGCAGGTCGGCGTGCTTGGACTTCAGCTTCGACAAGGTGCCCAGCGGCGACAGCTCGGTCATGCCCCAGGCGTGGATCACTTCCACGCCGTAGTCGTCCTGCAGCGTCTTCATCATCGCGGGCGGACAGGCCGAGCCGCCGATCACCGTGCGCTTGAAGGTGCTGAACTTCAGGTTGTTGCTCTTCACGTAGGTCAACAAGCCCAGCCACACCGTGGGCACGCCGGCGCTGAAGCTGACCTTCTCGTTCTCGAACAGCTCGTAGAGCGACTTGCCGTCCAGGTGCGGCCCCGGCATCACCAGCTTGCAGCCCACCAGTGCGCACGAGTACGGCAGCCCCCAGGCGTTGACGTGGAACATCGGCACCACCGGCAGCACCACGTCGGCGCTGGAGCAGTCCATCGCATCCGGCAGCGCCGCGCCGTAGGCATGCAGCACGCTGGAGCGGTGGCTGTACACCGCGCCCTTCGGGTTGCCCGTGGTGCCGGACGTGTAGCAGATGCTGGAGGCCGTGTTCTCGTCGAAGGTCGGCCATTCGTAGGCACCGGACTCGGCTTGCACGAGTTCTTCGTAGCACAGCAGGTTCGGGATCGCCGTCTGCGCGGGCATGTGGGCACGGTCGCTCATCAGCACGAAGTGCTTCACCGTCTGCAGCGCCGGTGCCAGCTTCTCGATCAGCGGCAGGAAGCTCAGGTCGAAGAAGAGCGAGGTGTCCGCGGCGTCGTTGGCAATCCACGCGATCTGCTCGGGGAACAGGCGCGGGTTGATGGTGTGGCACACCAGCTGCGAGCCCGAGGCGCCGTAGTAGATCTCGAGGTGCCGGTAGCCGTTCCAGGCCAAGGTGGCCACGCGGTCGCCCGCCACATGGCCCAGCCGTGCCAAGGCCTGCGCCAGCTTGCGCGAACGCAATTCCACCTCGGCCCAGTCGGTGCGGTGGATGTCGCCTTCGTTGCGCTTCGAGACGATCTCGGTGTCCCCCGCGTGGCGCGCGGCATGGCGCACCAGCGAAGAGATCAACAGCGGCATCTGCATCATCTGGCCCATCAAAGCTGCCATGGCTTGTCTCCTTGGACGGTTGCTCGGGTTGTACGGGGGATCCGAATGGATGGATGCTGGCACGGCACGGGGCTTGCCCCTGTCGTGCCGACGACACGCGGCCGGTGACTACACTGCGTTGCAAACCATTCTGCGCCCGCCACTGCCGCCGGAGTTGCCCATGAAGCTCTTCAAGACCACGGAGGCCGTGCACGGCCACGACGACCCGCGCTACCCGGTGCACAAGACCGACGCCGAATGGCGCGCGCAACTGGACCCCATGCAGTACCAGGTGGCCCGCCACGCGGCCACCGAACGGGCCTTCACCGGCAAGTACTGGGACCACTGGGAAAACGGCGCCTACCGCTGCATCGGCTGCGGCCAGGTGCTGTTCGAAAGCGAACACAAGTTCGACGCCGGCTGCGGCTGGCCCAGCTGGTGGAAGGAGATCGAGCCCGGCCGCATCGAACGCGTGGTCGACAACAGCCACGGCATGACGCGCGTGGAAGTGCGCTGCGCCAACTGCGGCACCCACCTGGGCCACGTGTTCGACGACGGCCCCGAGCCCAGCGGCGAGCGCTATTGCATCAACTCCGCCGCCATCGACTTCGATCCCAAGGCCTGACCCGCCCGTCGTGTTTCGCCGGCGCGGGCCCGCAAGGCCCAGCGCCTACACTTGCGCCCCGCATGAAACTGCTGTTCGACTTCCTGCCCATCATCCTGTTCTTCGCGACCTTCAAGTACGCGGAGGCACACAAGGCCTGGGCCTCGGCCTTCGCGACGCAGCACTTCAGCTTCCTGGTGGCCGGCGGCACCGTGGGCCCCGAAGAAGGCCCGGTGATGCTGGCGACGCTGGTGGTCATCGCCGCCACCCTGGCCCAGGTGGCCTGGCTGAAGCTGCGTGGCAAGAAGGTGGACTTCATGCTGTGGGTCAGCCTGGCGCTGGTGGTGGTGCTGGGCGGGCTGACCATCTGGTTCCACAGCGAGACCTTCATCAAGTGGAAGCCCAGCGGCCTGTACTGGGCCATGGGCCTGTCGTTCTGGGCCGCGCAAACCCTGTTCGGCCGCAACCTGGTGCGCCTGATGCTGGGCGAACAGCTGACCCTGCCCGACCCGGTGTGGCGGCGCCTGAACTTCGCCTGGGTCGCCTTCTTCGGCTTCATGGGCCTGTTGAACCTGTGGGTGGCCTACAACTTCAGCACCGACACCTGGGTCAACTTCAAGCTCTTCGGTGGCGTGGGCCTGCTGGTGCTGTTCACGCTGGCCCAGGGCTTGTACCTGGGCAAGTACATGGAAGACACGCCCGACCCGGCTGGTGAAGCGGCACGCGACGCCAAGCCGCCGGTCTGACGGAAGTTCTGAAGGGGCCAGCGCATGCCGCACGTCACCGCCGCCGAAGTCGAACGCGTGCTGCGCGAGGCCCTGGGCCCGCTGCACTCGCTCGAAGTGATCGACGACAGCCACCTGCACGCCGGCCATGCCGGAGCCCGTGAAGGCTCGCATTTGCGGGTGCGCATCGTGGCCGATTGCATGGCCGGACTGGGCCGAATTGCGCGCCATCGCCTCGTGTATGATGCCCTGCGCCGCGTGATCCCCCAGGGCATTCACGCGCTGGCCATCGAGGCGCGCAGCCCTCAAGAGATTGACGCTACAGACTGACGCAACGGGCTGGCGCCCCCACCCCGGCAACCCCGGCCGCTCCACCCCTGTAGACATTCCTCCTCTGCGACCGCCGCCTGCGGTACCGCAACATCCCCGAAAGAACGTCATCGCCATGATCCGCAAGACCTTTGCCGTGCGTGTGGCCGTCGCTGCCGCTGCCACCGCCCTGCTGCTGCCGCTGGGCGCGCAGGCCCAGAACATCGCCATCGTCAACGGCAAGCCGGTGCCGCAGGCCCGCCTGACCACGCTGGTGCAGCAGGCTGAGCGCGCCGGCCAGCAGGTGACGCCGGAACTGCAGGCCCAGGCCAAGGACCAGGTGGTGCTGCGCGAGATCTTTGCGCAGGAAGCCGAGAAGCGCGGCATCACCGCCAGCGCCGACTACAAGGCGCAGATGGAACTGGCGCGCCAGAGCATCATGATCCGCGAGCTGTTCGAGGACTACCGCAAGAAGAACCCGGTGACCGACGCGGAAGCCAAGGCCGAGTACGACAAGTTCAAGGCCCAGGCCACCGGCACCGAATACCGCGCCCGCCACATCCTGGTGGAAGGCGAAGACGAGGCCAAGGCCCTGATCGCGCAGATCAAGGGCGGCGCCAAGTTCGAGGACCTGGCCAAGGCCAAGTCCAAGGACCCCGGCTCCGGCCAGAACGGCGGCGACCTGGACTTCGCCAAGCCCGAGAACTACGTGCCCGAGTTCAGCAAGGCCATGACCGCGCTGAAGAAGGGCGAGATGACCGAGACGCCGGTGAAGAGCCAGTTCGGCTGGCACATCATCCGCCTGGACGACACGCGGGAAGCGGAGTTCCCCGCCTTCGACCAGGTCAAGCCGCAGATCCAGCAGCGCCTGGCCCAGGCCAAGCTGCAGAAGTTCCAGGACGACCTGCGCAAGGGCGCCAAGACGGACTACAAGTTCTCTGCCCAGTGAAGTAAGCGGCCATCGGCCCGCGGCGGCTGACGCTCACTTTGGGCGCTGGCTTGCGATGAGAAAGGGGTGCCTCGCGGCACCCCTTCTTCATTGCCGGACCTCCGCGGTGCGGGCCGGACGCTGGGCGGCCGCGGCCACAGCAGCAGGGCCGGGCGAACAACCACACGCTGCACGAGCCGATCCAGGCCACCGCGCCGCGGCCCTGCAGGCCGGACCGCCCGCCGCGTCAGGTGGGGGCGGCCGACGCATCCGGCAGCAGACGTCCCGCCTCGATGTGCAGCTGCCGGTCGCAGCGCGCGGCAATGCCGCGGTCGTGCGTCACCAGCACCAGGGTCGTGCCGCTCTCGCGGTTCATGTCGAACATCAGCTGCATCACCCGCTCGCCGGTGGCGAAGTCCAGGCTGCCGGTGGGCTCGTCGGCCAGCAGCACCGCCGGCTCCACGACGAAGGCGCGCGCCAGCGCCACGCGCTGCTGCTCGCCGCCGGACAGGGTGCGCGGGTAGTGCGACAAGCGTTCGCCCAGGCCGACGCGGCGCAGCATCTCGCCGGCCCGGGCGCGCGCGTCGCTGCGGCCGAGTAATTCGAGCGGTAGCATCACGTTCTCCTGCGCCGTCAGGTGGCCCAGCAGCTGGAAGCTCTGGAACACGAAGCCCAGGCGCTGCGCGCGCAGGGCCGCGCGCTCGTCCTCGTCCAGCTTGAAGATGTCGGTGCCGGCCCAGCGCACGGTGCCCTGCGTGGGCAAGTCCAGCCCGGCGATGGTGGCCAGCAAGGTGCTCTTGCCCGAGCCCGAGGCGCCGACGATGGCGGTGGATTCCCTGGGGCGCAGCGCGAAATCGATGTCGTGGAGAATCGTCAGCGTGCCGGTGGAATCACTCACCTGGCGGGTGACGTGCTCGACGGCGATGATGGGATCGGTCATGAAAGGTGTGGGTTCGCGAGGATGGTCGCGCCGCGCAGTGTTGCGGCACTGTAGCGTGGCAGCGTTGGCGGCCGGGGCCGCGGGGCATGCGGCGCGTGCGGCCGCCACGCCGTCCAAGAAGACCCTCCTGGTGCTCGGCGACAGCCTGTCGGCCGAATACGGCCTGGCCCGCGGCAGCGGCTGGGTGGCGCTGCTGGAGCAGCGGCTGGCGAAGGAGAAGATCGCCGCCGGCGTGGTCAACGCCAGCATCAGCGGCGACACCACCTCCGGTGGCCGCTCACGCCTGCCGGCATTGCTGAAGCAGCACCAGCCCAGCCACTTGATCGTCGAACTGGGCGGCAACGACGCGCTGCGCGGCCTGCCGCTCACCATGACCCGCGACAACCTGCAGGCCATCGCCCGCGCCGGGAAGGCCGCGGGCGCGAAGGTGATGATCGTCGGCATGCAGGTGCCGCCGAACTATGGTGCGCGCTATGCGCAGGACTTCACCGCCCTGTTCGGCAGCGTGGCGAAGGCCGAAGGCGCGGCGCTGGTGCCGTTCCTGCTGGCGGGCGTGGCCGATGGGCCTGAAGCCGAGCGCCTGTTCCAGGCCGACCGCATCCACCCCACGGCCGAGGCGCA
>CBIHPZ010000288.1:0-5570 GCA_966211865.1 uncultured Aquabacterium sp. | reverse complement strand
GGCCTTCTTCGCGCGCTCGGCCACCGAACGGCAGGCGCCTATGGCGGCCTTGGCATCGTCGTCGCCGGCGTCCATCAGCGGCAGCAGGGCGGCCAGCGGGTGCAGCATGGACAGCAGCGCGGCCGAGCCCACGCGCTTGATGAGCGGCGCCTTCTCGATCGAGACCTTGGGCGCGCCCAGCGTGCCGTCCACGTGCAGCGGGCTGCGCAGCGCCAGCGGGCTGAAGTCCTTGGGCTCGACGCGCGCCACCAGCGCCAGCTTCTCGTCGGCCAGCGACAGCGAGCCCTCGGCCCACAGCGTGGAGTCGCGCGTGTCCACCAGCAGCACCTCGGGCGTCACGCGGCCGTCCTTCATGCGCAGGTCGGCGGCGCCGCAGCTCACCGGCAGCGGCTCGTCGCCCTTCACCAGCACGCCCAGCGCCTGCGCCACGTCGATGCCGGCGCCTTCGACCACCAGGTGCGAGATGCTGCCGCGGGTCCAGTGCAGCAGCGCGCGCCCGTCGGCCGTGGCCAGGAACTCGGCGGTGGAGCGGCCCTGGCCGGTGATGTCCAGGCGCGCGCCCAGCACGCCGGTGACGTAGGGGGGCCGGCCCGCCGGGCGCTTCAGGTTCAGCCACTGCTCGATGACCAGGCCGCTGCCGGCCAGGTGCGCTTCCCACTGGGCCACCGGCTTGCGCCCGTCCACCTGCAGCCTGCCCTGCACCTGGCCCTGCGCCCAGCGGGCCAGGATGTCGTCGATGCGCAGCACGCCGTCGTCCAAGCGCACGCGGGCGCGCAGCGGCGCCATGGGTTGCAGGCGCTCGCCGCCCGGCTCCAGCCGGTCCAGCGCCACGCTGACGTCGGCGTTCATCGCGCTCAGCGAGGGCAGGTCGAACTTGCGGTCGGGCAGCACGCGGGCGCCGGGCGCGCGTCGGGCCCGGGCCTGGGTCTCCGCCTGTGCGACGCGCTGCGCCTGCCTGGCCTTGGCTTGGCGCTCCGCCTTCTGCTCTGCCGCCGGTTGGCTGCCCACGCCGATCGCCGGCCCCAGGTCGTCCAGGTACAGCAGCGGCCCGGTCAGCTTGCCGGCCAGGCGCGGCTTGGCCCCGCGCGGCGCGTCGAAGCTGAATTCGCCCGCCAGCCGGCTGCGGCCCACCTGCGCGCGCTGCACCACGGTTTCCCAGTGCGTGCCCTGGCGGTGGATGCGGCCCAGCATCGAGAACTGCTTGGTCGTGGGCAGCGTGATGCCCAGCGGGTCGCCGATGGCGGCGAGCGAGGGGCCGGCCACCTCATAGCGGCCCTCGAACTGCTGGCTGCCGAACAGGTCGCGCACCTGGCCGTCGAAGTGCAGGCGCGCCGGGCCGGCCTGCAGGTTCAGCTGCATGGGCACCGAGGCGGCTTCGATGTCGGCGGTGAGGCCGGCCAGCGCCGGGCCGGTGCGCAGGGTGGCGGTCATCGGGTGGCCGTGGTAGCGGCCTTCGGCGCGGCCGGCGATGCCGGTGGCGCGCGGCGCCGAGGCGGCGCCCGCGGGCGGCGGCGGTGCCTGCGGCGACGCCGGCGCCGAGGTGGGGGACGCCGGCCCCGGCTTGCCTTGCGGCAGCGAGCTTTCCTCCAGCGACAGGTGCGCGTCGAAGGCCAGCTGCAGCGGCCGGTCGTCCATCTGCACCCGGCCTTCGCGCACCGCCAGGCGGCCGAAGCGCAGGCCTTCGAAGCCGCTGCGGCCCGGCTTGTCGGCCTTCGGGTCGGGATTGCCAAACTGCCAACTGGAGCGGCCATCGGGCAGGCGTTCCAGCTGCATCTGCAGCCGGTCGGCCACCAGTGACTCGATGCGCAGCGGTTCGCCGCGGCGCAGGGCCAGCAGGTCGCGCCAGTGCAGCACCAGGCGCGCGTCCTGCGCCTGCAGCATGGGCTGGCGCTGGCTCCAGCCGGGGTTGGCGATGCGCAGGCCCGCGGTGTCGAAGCGCAGCGGGCCGATCAGCCGCAGGTGAAAGCGCGACGGGGAGCGGCGGCCGGAGCCGCCGTTGGCCTTGTCGTCGGCCGCGCTGGCCTCGATCCCGTCGTTGAAATCGACCTGGCGCGCCAGCCGCTGGCTGAGCCAGCGCTCGGCCGGTCCTTCCAGGAAGGGCCAGCCGCGCCATTCGCACACGGCCACCACCGTGGCCAGGACCAGCAGGACCGCCGGAATGGACCACAGCCAGCGCCGCCGCGTCGTCATCACGGGACTCCGTCGGGGCGGCGCGGTGGACGCGTGCCTGGCGCGTTATGAGCGCGTCAGAGGCGCATCAGGGGCGCACGACGATCTCGTTGCGCACGGCCTTCACGCCGTTGGTGTCGCGCGCCAGGCGCTCGGCGTCCACCTTCTCGGTGCTGTTCTTCGCGAAGCCGGAGAGGATGACCTCGCCGTTCAGCGTCTGGACGTTGATGGAGGTCGCGCCGACCGTCTTGGCCTCGGCGAACTTGGCCTTGATCTTGGTCGTGATGGTGGCGTCGTCGACGTATTCGCCGACGGTCGACTGGCCACGCGTCACCGCGCAGCCCGGCAGCATCGTGAGGGCGGCAATGGACGTGGCGGCCGCAACGACGAGGGTACGTGCAAACATGAGTGCCTCCTGGGCGTGTGTGGGGGAAAGGCTGCACCGGGACCGCGGCGGGGCCGAAGCCCCGATGCATGAGAGGCAGTCTAGGAATCGGGGTGATGGGGGCGAATCGGAGAAGGCACCCACGGCCTGTAGGACGGCGGCTTGTCGGGTTGCAGGCCTGCCCGACCATTCGGCGCGCGCCGGGTCACGCGCAACGATCACCACCAGGCCTCGAACAGCCGCGCCAGCGATTCCTTGGTGCGCTGCCACAGCGGCCGCCGGGCCCAGCGGTCGGCCGTGATCTGCTGCGACGCCGCCACGTCGCGCTGGAACATGCGCTCCATGGTGTCGCCGAAGTCGTCGCCGACGATCACCGCATTGACCTCGTTGTTGCCGACGAAGCTGCGCCAGTCCAGGTTGCTGGAGCCCACGGTGGACACCACGCCGTCGATCACCGCGGTCTTCGCGTGCAGCACCGCGTCCTGCAGCTCGTGCAGCTTCACGCCGCAGCCCAGCAGCCGGCCGTAGTAGCTGCGGCCGGCGTGCAGCACCGGCGAGAAGTCGCTGAGCGAGGGCAGCACCAGCTGCACGTCCACGCGGCGCTGCGCGGCGTCGCACAGCGCGTCCACCATCTCGCTGCCGGGCGCGAAGTAGGCCATCGTCAGGTGCACGCTCTTCTGCGCGGTGTCGATGGCGGTCAGCAGCAGCGCGTAGATGCGGTTGTAGGGGTCGTCGGGGCTCGAAGGGATAACCCGCACGATGTGCGGCCCGGCCGCTGTGGCGGTCTTCGGCGGCGGCGGCGCCGGCGGCAGCGCATCGGCGCATTTCTGCTTCAGCCAGGTGTCGCGCACCAGCTCGTCCAGCGCGGCCACGGCAGGGCCGCGCAATTCCACCTGGGTGTCGCGCCAGCCGTCCTTCTTGGCCTGCGCGTCGTCGCTGTCGCGCTTGCCGAAGGAGCCCGACGAATACACCGCGCTGATGTTGATGCCGCCGGTGTAGGCCACCTGCCGGTCCACCGACAGGATCTTGCGGTGGTCGCGGTGCGTGATGTCCCAGTAGCCGGTGCGGCCCGACTTGATCGGGTTCACCGGGTTGAAGGCGCAGACCGAGATGCCGGCCTGGCGCATGCGTTCGAAATAGTCCTTCTCGGTGCCGATGGAGCCCACGGCGTCGTACAGCACCGCCACGCGCACGCCTTCGGCCACCTTGCGCGCCAGCAGCGCCGACAGCTTCTGCGCGATGGCCGCGTCTTCGATGATGTAGCTCTCCAGCAGCACGGTGGAGCGCGCCTTCTCGATGGCGCCGAACATCGCGGCAAAGGCCTGCGGGCCGTCGATGAGCAGGCGCGCGGCATTGCCGGCGAAGAGGTCCACCTCGCCGTAGGTGGACATGGCCAGCAGGTGGCGCTGCACCTGCGTGGCGTTGCCTTGGGCGGCGATGCGCTGCAGCAGGCGTTCGCGCTCGGCGGCGTTCAGCCGGCCGCGGTGGCCGATGACCTCCACCTCCTGCGCCACGCTGCGCACGGTGGGCGCGCCGCCGCCGTGCAGTTCGGGCGGCAGGTCGGCGCGGGGAGCCGGCGTGGCCATGGCGCAGGCGCCCAGCAGGGCGGCCAGCAGGCTGGTGGCCAGCCCGCCGAGGGCGGTGGCCAGCGGGTAGGAACGGGGGTAGGGACGGCCTGCATGGCGCATGCGCGGCTCCGTTTCATCGTCAGCGTCGGCGCCGAATCTACGGTCGCGCAGCGGCACGGCGGATCGGTCAGCGGCACGAGCGGCTGTAGGACGGGGCCACGTCGCGCGGCGTGCGGCCGGGCGGTTCAGCTCCCGCTGTCGGACAGCGCCGACAGGCCCGCGGCACGCCCGCCGACAACGGGCGACGCGCGCTGCCGATAGAGGCCGAGCGCGTGGCCGCATAAGGTTGCAGCACACGATCCCGCTTGTCCCGATGACCCAGGAGAAGGCCATGAACCGACGCAAGCCGCCACCCCGCACGGCGGGCCGCCCTGCCCGCGGCATGGCGCACGTGCTGCCGCGCGTGCTGTGGATGGCGCTGCTGGCCGGTGCTGCGCTGGCGCCGTCGGCGGTGGTCTCGGCGCAGCCGGGGGCCAGCTTCTTCCCGTTCAATGCGCCGGCCGACCCGCAGGCGCCGCGCATCAGTGGGCTGGACGTGGTGCCGGTGCGTGAACTGGCACCGGGCGCGCAGCTGCGCTTCGAGCTGCGCGGCACGCCGGGGGCGGACGCTTCGCTGCGCATCGATGGCGCGCGCCGCGTGCTGGGCCTGGCCGAGGTGGCGCCGGGCCACTACCGCGGCACCTACACGGTGGGCACGGCGGACCGCATCGAGCCCGACGCCACGGTGGTGGGCAACCTGCGCCGGGGCGACCAGCTGGGCCTGGCCATGCTGACCGGACCGCTGCAGCGCGAGGCCGCGCGACCGCGTTCACCCGCATGACGCACCCGGTTCCAACACGCTGCCTGAGCCGCCGTTCAGGCAGGCAGCTCTTCGCGCAGCCGGCGGATCTGGTCGTGCGTGCGGCTGACGCCCACGAGGTGCCGCTGCAGCAGCGCATGGACGTCGGCCGGCAGCGGGTTGGCGATGGCGTCGGCGTACTGCCGCAGCGCCAGGTCCTCGCCGCGCTCGCACTCTTCCAGGATGGTTTCGTCGCGGTAGCCCGACAGCAGCGTGCGCGCCGCCACCCAACCCCGGTGCAGGCTGCCCGACACGCTGCCGTCGGCCAGCGGCTGACCGCCATGGCGCTGCACGGCCATCTGCAACTCGCGCGCCGCCTGGCTGCAGTCGTCGGCATGCCGCCGCAGCAGGGTGCGCAGCGCCGGCGACCGGGCGTATTCAGCGCAGGTGGTGAATCCGAACTCGCCGTCCTTGCTCACTTCGATCAGCGTGTTCAGCACGTCGATCACGTCTTCCTTGTCCATGATGGGGTGGTCCTCGATGCGGGGTGGCCGGTGGCTGCGGCCTCAAGGGAAATCCTGGGCAAGCGCAGTGCCCGGCCTGCGCGCGG
>CBIHPZ010000287.1:0-5575 GCA_966211865.1 uncultured Aquabacterium sp. | reverse complement strand
GGCTTCAACAAGCAGGCCGGATTCAAGATGGGCGCCTTCCCGCCGCCGGTGCAGGCCGCGGGCGACAAGTGCTACATCTCCGACCACCCGGACATCGCCTTGGGCCTGAACACCAAGTCGCCGAACCAGGCCGAGGCCCGGCAATTCCTGGAATGGCTCGCGTCGGCCGAATTCGCCGAGATCTATTCCAATGCCTTGCCCGGCTTCTTCAGCCTGAACAAGGCGCCGGTGGAATTGAAGGACCCGCTGGCCAAGGAATTCGTCAGCTGGCGCGGCAAGTGCGAATCGACGATCCGGCCCACCTACCAGATCCTCTCGCGCGGCACGCCGAACCTGGAGAACGAGTTCTGGGTCACCGGCTCGGGCGTCATCAACGGCACCATCACGCCGGACGCCGCGGCGCAGCGGCTGCAAAAAGGCCTGGACAGCTGGTACAAGCCGGCCAAGTGAGCTTGGGCGCAGCGTGAAGGACTCATGAAGCGAAACGTCCCCATGACGAGCATCACCCTCGACACCGCGGTGGCCCACGCCGCGGCGCCCGCCCCGCGCCGCGCCGTGCGCTGGCACATCGCCGTGTTCCTGGCCCCGGCGCTGCTGGTCTACACCGCGGTGATGGTGCTGCCGCTCATCGAGACCCTGCGCCTCGCGTTCTTCCGCGCCGCGGACCAGCGCCGGGTGTTCGCCGGCCTGGACAACTTCCGCCTGCTGCTGGGCGACGAGCGCTGGTCGCAGCAGTTCTGGAATGCGCTGGCCAACAACACCTGGTTCTTCCTGATCCACCTGCTGGTGATGGTGCCGGTGGCCATCATGCTGGCGGCCCTGTTGTCCCTGCCGCGCCTGCGGGGTGGCGGCTTCTACCGCACGGCCATCTTCCTGCCGGCGATGCTGTCCTACGTGGTCATCGGCTTCGCGTGGAAGCTGATCCTGTCGCCGCTGTGGGGCGTGACGCCCAGCCTGCTCAAGGCCATCGGCCTCGGCGCGCTCTTCGCCCCGTGGCTGGGCCGCGAGGAATACGCACTGACCACCCTGGGCTTCATTTCCTGCTGGCAATGGCTGGGCATACCGATGCTGCTGGTGTATGCCGCGATGCTGGCCATTCCGAACGAGATCCTGGAAGCCGCCGAGATCGACGGCATCACCGGCCTGGCGCAGTTCTTCCTGATCAAGCTGCCCTTGCTGTGGCCGACGATCGGCGTGGTGGCCATCCTCACCTTCGTCAACAACTTCAATTCATTCGACCTGGTGTATGCCGCGCAGGGCGCATTGGCCGGGCCCAATTTTTCCACCGACATTTTGGGCACCCTGCTGTACCGCACCTTCTTCGGCGCGCACCTGCAACTGGGCGACCACCACATGGGCGCCACGGTCGCCACGGTGATGCTGCTGATCATCCTGGCGGTGGTGTGCAGCTACCTGTTCCTGGTGCAGCGCCGGCTGGTGCGGCATGCGCTGTGAGAAGGGGACGACCATGCTGAACCCCTCCAACTCCCGGCAAGGCGCACGCCAAGGTGCGCGTGTGGTGGCGCACGCCGTGCTGGCCTTCTTCGCACTGCTGGCGCTGGCGCCCATCGCGCTGATCGTGATGAACGCCTTCAAGTCGCGCCAGGCCATCTTCAGCCAGCCGCTGATGCCGCCCACGCCGGCCAGCTTCGACCTCATCGGCTTCACCACCGCCCTGGGCGAAGGCCACTTCGGCCTCTACTTCGCCAACAGCCTCGGCGTCACCCTGCTGGCGCTGGCCGGCACCATCCTGTTCGGGGCCATGGCGGCCTTCGCCTTGTCCGAATACCGCTTCCGCTTCAATGGCGTGTTAGGTCTCTTCCTCACCATCGGCCTGATGGTGCCGATCCGCCTGGGCACGGTGGGCATCCTGGAGATGATGGTGGCCTCCGGCCTCGTCAACACCCGCACGGCGCTGGTGCTGGTCTACATCGCGCAGGGCCTGCCGGTGGCGGTGTTCATCCTGACCGAGTTCATGCGCAGCGTCTCGGCCGATTTGAAGAACGCCGGCCGCGTCGATGGCCTGAGCGAGTACGAGATCTTCTTCTGGCTGGTGCTGCCGCTGCTGCGCCCGGCCATGGTCAGCGTGGCCGTGTTCACGATGATCCCGATCTGGAACGACCTGTGGTTCCCGATGATCCTGGCGCCCAGCGAGGCCACCAAGACCTTGACGCTCGGCGCGCAGGTCTTCATCGGCGAGGACGTGACGGATTGGAATTCGGTGCTCGCCGCGCTGTCGCTCAGCATCGTGCCGGTGCTGGCGCTGTACCTGGTCTTTGCCCGCGGGCTGATCCGCGGCATCACGGCGGGGGCGGTGAAGTGAAGCGCCGCGGCCGCCACGTGGGCTGTGGCCCGCCCTGACACGGCGCAGCCTTCGCCGCAGTACCGATCAAGAAGCCTCTCAGGGCACGGCCTTCCAGGCCGATGCCCCGGGGCGAACTCACGCCACATTCTCCGAACCACTGCTCTCCCATGACCGTCACTGCGACCACCCGCCCGATCCGAACCCTGCGCGTTCTCGTCGTCGGCATCGGCCAGATGGGCCGATCCCACGCCATCGCCTACCACCGCAACCCGGCCTATCAGATCGTCGGCCTGCACAACCGCACGCCGCTGGACGACCTGCCGCCGGAGCTGGCCGGCTACCCGATGCTCACCTCCTTCGAGGAAGGCCTGGCGCTGAAGCCCGACGTGGTGGCCATCGCCACCTACACCGAGACGCATGCCGACCTGGCCATCCGGGCGATGGAAGCCGGCGCCCACGTCTTCGTCGAGAAGCCGCTGGCGCTGACGATGGAGTCCGCCCGCGCGGTCATCGACTGCGCCCGCCGCACCGGCCGGCAACTGGTCATCGGCTACATCCTGCGCCACCATCCGTCCTGGCGCGAGCTGATCCGTGCCGCCCGCAAGCTGGGCCCGCCCTACGTGATGCGCATGAACCTGAACCAGCCCTCCACCGGTGCCGCCTGGGACATCCACAAGCGCCTGATGCGCAGCACGCCGCCCATCGTCGACTGCGGCGTGCACTACGTGGACGTGATGTGCCAGATCACCGACGCCGCACCGGTCCAGGTGCGCGGCATGGGCGTGCGCCTGGCCGACGACATCGCCGCCGGCCAGACCAACTACGGCCACCTGCAGGTGCTGTTCGCCGATGGTTCGGTGGGCTGGTACGAGGCCGGCTGGGGCCCGATGATCTCCAGCACCGCCGGCGTCGTGAAGGACGTGATGAGCCCGCGCGGCTCGGTCTCGCTGGTGATGGACGCGGACGCCGACGCGGCCGACATCGAGACCCACACCAAGGCCGGCCAGCTGCGCGTGCACGCGCTGGAGTTCACGCCCGCCGGCGCGGTGGCCGGTGCCACCGAATCGCTGGTGCCCATCCACGACCAGGTGGACCACCAGAGCCTGTGCGACCGCGAGCAGGCCTTCCTGGCCGAGGCCATCGCCACCGGCGCCGACCTGAGCGCCCACCATGCCGACGCGCTGCAATCGCTGGAGATCGTGCTGGCGGCCGAGCAAAGCCTGCGCGAGCGGCGCGCGGTCGACCTGTGAAGAATGCCTAACACGTGAAAAACATGGACGCGTTGGAACTCGAGAACGTCACCAAGTCCTTCGGCAGCACGCCGGTGCTGGCGGGGGTGAACCTGCGCGTCGCGGCGGGCGAGTTCGTCGTCATCGTCGGGCCCTCGGGCTGCGGCAAGTCCACGCTGCTGCGCATCATCGCCGGGCTGGAAGAGCACACGTCCGGCCACCTGCGCATCGGCGGCCAGCTGGTCGATGGCGTGCCGCCGGCCAAGCGGGGCATCGCGATGGTGTTCCAGAGCTATGCGCTGTACCCGCACCTGAGCGTGTCGGCCAACATGAGCCTGGCGCTGAAGCGCGAGGGCGTGCCCAAGGACGAGATCGCCAAGCGCATTGCCGCCGCGGCGCAGATGCTGGCATTGCAGCCGCTGCTGGACCGCCGGCCGGCGCAGCTGTCCGGCGGCCAGCGCCAGCGCGTGGCCATCGGCCGCGCCATCGTGCGCCAGCCCAAGCTCTTCCTCTTCGACGAACCGCTGTCCAACCTGGACGCCGCCCTGCGCGTGAACACCCGGCTGGAGCTGGCGCAGCTGCACCGCGAGCTGGGCGCCGCGATGATCTACGTGACCCACGACCAGGTGGAGGCGATGACCCTGGCCGACCGCATCGTGGTGATGCACGGCGGCCACGTGCAACAGGTAGGCACGCCGGCCGAGCTGTATGAGACGCCGGCCAACCTCTTCGTGGCCGGCTTCATCGGGTCGCCAAAGATGAACTTCGTCAACGGCGCCGATGCCGCGCAGGACCAGGCCACCACGCTGGGCGTGCGGCCCGAGCACCTGGTGCTGACGAACGATGCTCCCCGCTGGCGCGGCACCGTGCGCCACGTGGAATACCTGGGCGCGGACAGCTACCTGTTCGTGCGCACGCCGCAGTCCGGCGAATTGACCGTGCGCCTCACGGGCGGCGGCCATGCGCCCTTGGGCTCGGAAGTGGGCATCGCCCCGCTGCCGGGCCGCCTGCTGCGCTTCGACAAGGAAGGACAACGCATGCAAGCCGAGCGCTGACCCTTCCGCGCAGCGGCCGGGCGCGTGGCGCCCCCGCTGCCCACCCGCCGGCCGCTGCCACGCGGCTGCTGACCACCGGAAAGCACGACGCCTGACCGGCCGCTGAAAAGCCAGCGCGCCGCGCGGGCGGAGCCATGCCGGCAGCAGCCCCGGTGCGGTGGTCACCAGTCAATGAATGACGCCTGAAAGACGCGTCACCCGGCGGAGCCATGCCCCGCCGCAGAACAACGAGGCTCTCACGATGGACGACGGACATGTGCTGCCCGGCTGCGTGCTGACGCCCCAAGGCTGGGTGCGCGGCGGCGTGGAATTCGGCCGCCGCATCGAACGGATCTTCGGCCAGCGCTGCGCCGGCCCCGCGGCGGGCGAGGACATCGTGCTGCCCGGCTTCATCGACCTGCATGTGCACGGCGGCGCCGGGGCCGACACCCTGGACGGCGGCGATGCCATCGAGCGCATCGCCCGCCTGCATGCCCGGCACGGCAGCACCGCGCTGCTGGCCACCACGGTCACCGCCGACCGCGAAGCCCTGCGCCGCGCGCTGGCCGCCATCGGCCCCGTGGTGCGGCAGCGGCCGGCCGGCGCGGCCCGCGTGCTGGGCGTGCACCTGGAAGGGCCTTTCATCAACGCCAGCCGCCTGGGCGCGCAGCCCGACGCGGCGCGCCCGGCGGACCTCGACGAGCTGATGGCCCTGCACGCACTGGCGCCGATCCGCGTGGTGACGCTGGCGCCTGAAATGAGCGGCCACCTGGGCTTCATCCGCCACCTGGCCGAAATGGGCATCGCCACGCAGTGCGGCCATTCCAACGGCAGCTATGAAGACGGCGTGGCCGCGCTGATGGCCGGCATGGCGGGCTTCACCCACCTCTTCAACGCCATGAGCCCGCTGCACCACCGACAGCCCGGCATGGTGGGCGCGGCGCTGGCGCATGCCCGCCATGCCGAGCTGATCCCCGACCTGCTGCACGTGCACCCCGGCGCCATGC
>CBIHPZ010000286.1:0-5618 GCA_966211865.1 uncultured Aquabacterium sp. | reverse complement strand
AAACCGGCGAGGGTTCATCCCCTCCGTGAGTTCGAATCTCACCGCTTCCGCCAGAGCACTGCCTGCTCTGTTTGCCCCCTGCTGCCAGCGCCCGGCACCTGACCAGCCGGTGACCGCCGCCCAGCGGTCCCGCCACGGGCCAGCCCCGCGCCCGGCCGAAAGCGTCATTTGCCCGGCGTCGACGCTTCGGCGGCCACCGCCGGCGTCACGGTGGGGCGCACCCAGCGCGCCAGCGTGGCGAGCAGTTGCTCGACGCGTATGGGCTTGGTGATGTGGTCGTTCATGCCCGCTGCCATCGCGGCCTCGCGCTGGCCCACCAGGGCGTGGGCGGTCATGGCGATCACCGGCAGCGCCTGCAGCCCGGGCCGCTGGCGCAATGCCTTCGTGGTGGCGTAGCCGTCCAGCACCGGCATCTCGCAGTCCATCAGCACGGCGTCGTAGTGCTCGGTGTCCAGCAGCGCCAGCGCCTGCTGCCCGTCGCCGGCCACCATGACCACCACGCCGGCGCGGCTCAGCAGCTCCACCGCCAGTTCCTGGTTGATGGCGTTGTCTTCCACCAGCAGCACCCGCGCCCCACGCAGCGCCGGATAGGCGTGGTGCCAGGCCGGCTCGCCACGCGCACGGGATGTCCTGGTTCCGGCAGCCTCCCGCCGCAGCCCCGGGGCCAACGGTCCCAGGACGCCCGCCAAGGCTTCCGTCAGGGTCCAGGGCGTGACGGGCTTGCTCAGCAATCCGTCCACCCGAACCCCGGCGTCGGCCAGGCGGTCCCGGGCGGCGTCGGCCGGCAGGGCCGACAGCATCAACACCAGCGGGACCGGATGGCGCCAGCCGGCCTGCCCGGCCAGCGCCCGCGCGCACTGCGGGCCGTCGACGTCCGGCATCTTCCAGTCGAGCAGCATGACCTGGTACGGCTCGCCGGCCTGGTCCGCCTGCATGGCCCGGCGCACGGCCAGCGCCCCATCGGCCGCCGTGTCCACCAGCAGGCCCAGGGCGCGGCACAGGTCGCCCGTCACCTTGCGGGCCAGGGCGTTGTCCTCCACCAGCAGCACGCGCAAGCCCTTGGTGGGCGCAGCAGCCGGGTCGTGCGCGGCGGTGTCCGGCGGCGCCAGCGTGAACTCGAGCGTGAAATGGAAACGGCTGCCGGCCCCGGTCATGCTGTCCACCTGCAGGTCCCCGCCCATCAGCTGCACCAGCTGCCGGCTGATGGCCAGGCCCAGCCCGGTGCCGCCATAGCGGCGGCTGGTCGACGCATCAGCCTGCGAGAAGGGCTGGAAGAGGCGCTGCTGTTCCTCCGGGCTCATGCCGATGCCGGTGTCGCGCACCTCGAACTGCAGGCGCGCGGTGCCGCCCTGGCGCTGCAGCTCGCGCACCTCCAGCACCACCTCGCCCTCCGGCGTGAACTTGATGGCGTTGTGGCACAGGTTCATCAGCACCTGGCGCAGCCGGCCGCCATCGCCGACCAGGGCCATCGGCAGGCCGGGCGACAGCGCCAGCACGAACTCCAGGCCGGCTTCGTCGGCGCGCGGCCCCAGCACGTCCACCACGCCGCCCAGGGTCTCCCGCAGGCTGAACGGCTGCTGCTCCAACGCCAGCTTGCCGGCCTCGATCTTCGAGAAGTCGAGGATGTCGTTGATGATGACCAGCAGCGATTCGGCCGCCGCGTGGGCCTTGGCGATGTAGTTGCGCTGCCGGGGTTGCAGGTCGGACTCCAGCGCCAGCGCCGACATCCCGAGGATGGCGTTCATCGGGGTGCGGATCTCGTGGCTCATGTTGGCGAGGAAGGCGCCCTTGGCGCGGTTCGCGGCGTCGGCGGCATCACGCGCCGCGCGCAGCTCGGCCGTGCGCTGGTCCACGGTGGCCTCCAGCTCGTCCTTGTGGCGGCGAAGCGCCTCCTCCGCCTGCTTGCGGTCGGTCAGGTCGTGCGCGACGGCCACGAAGCCCTTGATGCGGCCGTCGGCCGTCCGCATGGCGCCGACGGACAGGTGGACCGGCACGCGCGTGCCGTCCGCCCGCACGAAGGTCCAGTCGCGCTCTTCCACCCCTTGGCGGCGCGGCAGCGCGGTGAGCACGTCGAACGAGGGCGCCACCGGTTCGCCGAGCTGGGCCGACAGCGTGGCCGCCCGCTCGGCCAGCTGCTCGGCATCGATCCAGGCGGCGTCAGCCGGTGCACCGACCACGTCGGCCGCGGCGCGGCCCAGCAAGCGCTCGGCGGCGGGGTTGAAGCTGCTCACCTTCCCGTCCGGCGTGATCGACACGATGCCGGAACCCACGTTCTCGAGGATCGTGCGCTGCAGCACCGTCAGCCGGCGCAGCTCCGCCTCGCGGTCCTGGATGGTGCTGGTCATCGCATTGATCGCCTGCGCCAGGCGGGCCAGCTCGTCGACACCGCCGACGGGCAGGCTCTGCGCGCCGGCCGAGCGCGTGCGCACGCGGTCAAGCCCCTGCGCCAGGGCGGAGATCGGCCCGGTGATGGTGCGCTGCAGGATCCACAGCAGGCTGAGCGTCACCACCGCGAGCAGCACCAGGGTGGCAGCGGCATAGGCCAGCAGGGTGTCGCGCGTGCGGCGCTGCAGGTCCGACAGGTCCAGGGTCAGCAGCAGGCGCGCGCCGTCGTTCAGCGGGTGCGACAGCCACGCGGTGTGGTGCTCGATGGTGAGCGCCGTGCCGGCACGCCCCCCGCCGGGGTCGGCATGGGCCTCTGTCGCGCGGCCCAATTCACTCGACTGGCGGGGCGCAGGCAGCGCTGGCGCCGGCACCGCCGCATGGCGGGCCAGCACACGCCCGTCGGCGAGCACGATGCGGGCCTCCAGCACCTGCGGATCGCGCTGCAGCGAATGCAGGATCTCCTCGGCCCGGGCGCTGTCCGTGAAGGCGATGGCCGCTTCGGCGCCGACGGACACGAGGCGCACGTAGGGCCGGGCCATCTCCAGCGCCCGGTCCTCCAGCGTCCAGCGCTGGTACAGCAGCAAGGCCGCGCTGGCGGCCGCGAAGGCCAGCAGCGCCGACCCCACCAGCGCCATCACCAGCCGGCTGCGGATGGTTCGCCCGGGCACCATCTTCATCGCCATCGCCGCACCGTCCCGTTCTCGACCACGTCGCGGGACACCTCCAGCATCTTCGAGGGAATCGTCAGTGACGCGGCCCGCGCCTGGTCCAGGTTGATGCTCATCTCCAGCCGCTCGCCCGGCCGCAGGCGGATGATCCCGCCTTCGTCCAGGAACTCGGGGGCGTCGCCCACCGTCAGCACGGGGTGCCGCTTCAACTCGGCCAAGGCGGCATGTCGCGTGGCCGGGTTGCGGGAGCCGATGTAGACGATCTGGCAACTGGGCAGCTGGTCGGGCGTGGGCCCTCGAATCACGGCGAACGGGCGGCCCTGCTCGACGCGCGATTGCAGGGTCCTCTCCAGCGCATCGTCCAGGTGGTCGGTGCCCATCACGCAGACGCGCCACGGGGCACGGTCATCCGCGAATGCGGTCCTGGGCCAGGTGACGTAGCGCGCGAAGTTGCGCAGGAAAGCCGATTCCAGGCTGGCCAGCGTGGCACCCGCCGTGTCCTCGGCACGCACCGGCGCGGCAGCGGCACCGGCGGCCAGGCCCAGGAGCAAGCTGGCGGCGATGCGCCTGAAGCTCGAGCCCAGCACAGCGCCCACAAGCCGGGCCACGTCGCGGTGGCCTTCCGGGTTCGTCGCGGGGACGGCCGCGCGTCTCACAGGTCGACCCGGGCCGACAGCAGCAACTCGCGCGGCCGGGCGCGCGTCGACTGCGACGGCCGGTAGTGCGCGCCGCCCAGGTTCTTGCCGCTCAGATCGAGCGTTATGCGCCGGCCGCCGGACAGCCATGACCAGCCGGCCATCGCGTTGAGCAGCGTGTAGCTCTGGCGCGAAGAAGCCGGCCCATCCGGCAGCAGCGTCTGGTCGCGCACCAGGTTCACGCCGCCGGCCACGAAGAGCCCGCTGGCGCCGCGCCCGCTGAAGTCGTAGCGCGTCCACAGGTTGGCCACGTGCGGCGCGCTCATCTGCAGGCGGGCGCCATGCAGCAGCAGCACGTTCTTGTAGTTCACGCGGCCGGCAGGATCGAGCGTGGCGGGGTCCTGGGCGAGCACGGCGGCGTCGTTGCCGCTGAACTCGGTGATGCGGGCGTGGGTGTAGGCGTACGAGGCGTAGACCTGCCAGCGCGGCGAGGCCGTGATGGTGGCGTCCAGCTCCACCCCGCGCGACCGCTGCTCACCGCTTTGCACACTGCTGATCACCACCGCGCCGTCCGCGCCGGTGCGGGCCAGGTCGTTCACGATGCCGCTGTTGCGCAGGTCGAAGAAGCTGAGGGTGCTGGAGATCCGCCCGTCGAGCAGCTCCGCCTTGAATCCCGCGTCCCAGCCCTTGCCCCGCGTGGGCTCGGCCGGTGCCGACGTGCCGTCCGGCCGCGCCAGCACCTGCGTGCCCGGCACGAAGGACTTGGCATGGGAGCCATACACGGATAACTCCGGATGGACGCGGTAAAGCACGCCGAACTGGGGCGTCGTGCGCCGGGCCTCGATGCGGTCGCTGCGCAGCGCCAGCCGGTCCTCCAGGTCGGTGCGGGTCGAGGTGATGCGCCACCCCGCCAGCAGCAGCAGGCGCTCGTCGAACAAGCCGAATGTGCTGCCGGCATACGCTGAACGGTCCCGGCCCCGCGTGCTGCGATCGGCGGGACTGGCCGTCAGCGCCGACAGCGGGATGTTCACCGCCCGGTTCCAGGTCGTCGGGTCGCCCAGGTTCCACAGCGGCAGCGGCGAACCGATGGGCTGGCTGCCCAGCGCCGGATCGTTGGGCGCCTGGGCGGCGCGGTTGTCGAAGCGCCGCTCCACCTGCTGCACGCCGACCAGCAGCCGCAGGCTGGCGGCGCCCAGGTCATAACGCCCAACTGCATCGGCCGCCCAGGTGTCGCTGTGGTTGGCGTAGGTTTGCCGGCGCAGCCGGCGCCCCTGCAGCAGCGTGGTGTTGTCCGCCATGCCGAGGTTGCCGGAGAACAGCGCGTCGATGGTGTAGCGCTGCCGCGCGTGTCCCAGCCGCAGGTGCCAGCGGCGCGACGCTTCGACGTCGACCCAGGCACTGGCGGCCTCGGTGTCGCTGCGCCGGAAGTCGACGTCGGACATGCTGTTCCAGTCGTCGGGCAGGCCCGGCACGTCCACGCCCAGCCGGTTGGGATCGGTGGCCGTCGGCACCAGGCCGGCCTGGCGCCCGTAGCCCGCCTTCTGCATCACCTGCGGCGATTCCTGCTTGTGGAAGCGCTCGTACTTCAGCGCCACGCTCACGCCCTTCGACGGCTGCCACAGCAGCGAGGGCGACAGGTCGTACGAATGCGCGTCGTAGGGCTTCCAGTAGTGCAGGTCCTGCTCGTGCGACGCGGCCACGCGGAACGACAGGCTGTCCGCCAGCGGGCCGGTGACGTCCACCAGGGCCCGGTAGCGGCCATAGGAGCCATAGCCCGCCTCCGCGCTGCCGCCGAAGCGGCGCTGGGGCGATTTCGTGATGACGTTGACGATGCCCCCGGGCGCCACCTGCCCGTACAGGAAGGACGACGGGCCCTTGACCACCTCGACGCGCGCGACGTTGGTGAAGTCCAGGATCGACGGGCCGGCGA
>CBIHPZ010000285.1:0-5623 GCA_966211865.1 uncultured Aquabacterium sp. | reverse complement strand
CGCTGCCCGACCCGGTGCGGCATTGGCTGGCGGCCGAAGGCAGCGTGATGGCCGCGGCCGGGCGCATCTGAACCGACCCGGGGCCATCAGCCCCAGGGGCACACGGGTCTGCCGCCCCAGCGGGTGGGCGGCGCCCATGGGCCGGCCCGGCGCCGGACCCGCTGTCAATCCGCCTCGATCTTGGAGGCCTTCACCACCTGCCCCCAGCGCGCCAGTTCGGCGCGGGTGAAGTCGGCGAACTTCTGCGGGTTCATGTAATCGGCGGCCGCACCCTGCTCGGCTGCCTTTTGCTGGAACTGCGGCGTGGCCAGCACCTTGGCGATCTCGCCGCTCACTTTGTCAACTATCGGCTGCGGCGTCTTGGCCGGCGCGAAGACGCCGAACCACGAGGAGGCGTCCAGCTTGGGCAGGCCGGCCTCGGCCGCGGTCGGCACGTTGGGCAGCGAAGGCAGGCGCGCCCTGCCCGTCACCGCCAGCGCGCGCAGCTTGCCGCTGGCGATGAAGGGCATGTAGGGCGGCGGCGTGCCGAAGGTGATGTCCACCTGCGCGCCCAGCAGGTCCTGCAGCGCGGGGCCGGTGCCCTTGTAGGGCACGTGGGTCAGTTCGACGCCGGCCTGTTGCTCGATCATCGCGCCCGTCACGTGCTGCAGCGAGCCATTGCCCGACGATGCATACGTCAGCTTGCCCGGATGCGCCTTGGCATAGGCGATCAGCTCGGCCAGGGTCTTGATGGGCAGTCCTTCGCGCACCACGATGACCTGCGGCGCGCTGAGCACGTTGGCCACCGCGCGCAGGTCTTCCTGCGCCCAGGGCATGGCCTGCTTGCTGGATGAGGCCCCCACGCTCTCTTCGTTCGCTGCCCCCCCAGGGGGCTGTCCGTCCCTTCGGGGCGGCCGGGCGGGACGGACGTGGGGCGTGATGACGTGGTAGCCCGAATACTGCATCAGCAGCGTGTGGCCATCCGCATCGGCCCGCTTCACCGCCACCGCGGCCAGGCTGCCGCTGGCGCCGGAGCGGTTGTCCACCACCACCGTCTGGCCCAGGGCCTTGCCCAGCGGCTCGGCCAGCATGCGCGCGGCCAGGTCGGTGGTGCCGCCGGGCGCGGCGGGCACGATCAGCGTGATGGGCTTGCTGGGGAACGGCGCCTGCGCAGCGGCAGGACCGGCCGGTAGCGCAGCGGCGGCCATGGCGGCCACGGCCACGTGCAGCATCAGTCGTCTTGTCATCCTGGTCTCTCGGTTGGTGGAATTCGAATCACCGGGCCAGCGCCCGCTCGCGGATCTCGGCGAAATCAGCCGGCCGCGGGTGCAGGTCCAGCCGACGGCCGGCGGCGACGATGGCGCTGGGGATGCCGTGGCCGATCAGCGGCGGCAGGCGCCTGGCCGCGTCAATCAGCCGTTGGAGATCGACACCGCAGTCGTAACCCATCAGGTCGAGCGCATGCACGATGTCCTCGGTGCAGACGTTGCCGCTGGCGCCCGGCGCATAAGGACAGCCGCCGATGCCGCCGATCGACGCATCGAAGCGGTCGGCACCGGCATCGATCGCCGCCAGCACGTTGGCCAGGCCCATGCCGCGGGTGTTGTGGAAGTGCAGGGTCAGCTCGGTGCCGGGCCAGCGCGCGCGGAAGGCACGGGTCAAGGCCGCCACCTGCGTGGGGTAGGCCATGCCGGTGGTGTCGCACAGGGTCACGCCGTGCGCGCCCAGCTGTTCAACATGGCGCGCGCACCAGTCCAGCACCGTGGCTTCCGGCACGTCGCCTTCCATCGGGCAGCCGAATGCACAGGACAGGGAGACGTTGATGGCCGCGCTGCCGCGCACCGCCGCCGCCACGTCTGACAAGGCCTGGAAAGACTGCTCGCGCAGCATGCGCAGGTTGGCCAGGTTGTGGCTTTCGCTGGCGGACATCACCAGGTTCAGTTCATCGGCGCGCGATTCCACCGCGCGCTCGGCGCCGCGCACATTGGGCACCAGCGCGCTGTACACGGTGCCGGGTTGGCGGCGGATCTCGCGCAGCACCACCTCGGCGTCGCGCAGCGCGGGAATCGCCTTGGGCGAGACGAAGGCGGTGACCTCGATCTTCGCCAGGCCGGCGTCGCTCAGGGCATTGACCAGCGCGATCTTGTCTTCCGTCGGCACGAAGGCGCCTTCGGCCTGCAGGCCGTCGCGCGTGCCCACCTCCTGCATGTGGATGCGGCGGCCAGCGCCATGCCATGTATTTTGTGAATTAGCCATCACGCCACCACCTTGCGGCCGCGCAGCGCGGCGATGTCCTGCGTGGAATAGCCGATCTGGTTCAGCACCGCGTCGGTGTCGTCACCCAGCCTCGGGGCCGAAGACCGCACGCTGCCCGGCGTGCCCAGCAGCTTGGGCACGATGCCCGGCACCTGCACGGTGTGGCCGTCGCGGGTTTGCTGGTCCAGGATCATGTCGCGCGCCCGGTAGTGCGGGTCCTCCACGATGTCCTTCGCGGTGTAGACACGGCCCGCCGGCACCTTGGCCTCGCCCAGCACGCGCAGCACTTCTTCGGCCGGGCGCTGCAGGGTCCAGGCCTCGATGGCGCCGTCCAGCTCCTGCACCCGCGCCACGCGGCCGGCGTTGTTGGCCAGCGCCGGGTCGTCTGCCAGGTCCATGCGGCCGATGGACTGCATGAGGCGCTTGAAGATCGAATCGCCATTGCCGGCGATCAGCACCACGCCGTCATCGCCGCAGCGGTAGGCGTTCGAGGGGGCGATGCCGGGCAATGCGGAACCGGCCGGCTCACGCACCACGCCGAAGGCGCTGTACTCGGGCACCAGGCTCTCCATCACGTTGAACACGGCCTCGTGCAGTGCCACGTCAATCACCTGTCCTTTGCCGCCATTCACCTTGCGGTGGTACAGCGCCGTCAGCACGCCGATGGTGCCGTGCAGCGCCGCCAGGGTGTCGCCGATGGAGATGCCACAGCGCACCGGCACGCGGCCGGGCTCGCCGGTCAAATGGCGCAGGCCGCCCATCGCTTCGCCGATGGAGCCGAAGCCCGGCAGGTCGCGGTAGGGGCCGGTCTGGCCGTAGCCGGAGATGCGCAGCATCACCAAACCGGGATTGAGCTTGGACAGTTCCTCATAGCCCATGCCCCAGCCTTCCAGCGTGCCGGGGCGGAAGTTCTCGATCAGCACGTCGGCCTGGGCGATCAGCTTGCGGGCGATGTCCTGGCCCTCGGCGCTGCGCAGGTCCAGCGCAATCGATCGCTTGTTGCGCGACTGCACCTGCCACCACACGCTGGTGCCGTCCTGGATCAGGCGCCAGTTGCGCAGCGGGTCGCCGCTGCCGGGGGCTTCGATCTTGATCACGTCGGCGCCGAATTCGCCGAGCGTCTTGCCGGCGAAGGGGCCGGCGATGAGCTGGCCCATCTCGACGACCTTCAGGCCGTCGAGGGCGCCGGGTGCGGGTTGTGGAAGATGCATGGCCGCGTCCTTTGGATATCAGCTCAATCCACCGTGGCGCCGGAGTCCTTGACGATCCTGGCCCACTTGGGCAGGTCTTCCTTGATCAGCGCGGCGAACTGTTCCGGCGTCGACTTGGACGGCTCGCAGCCCACCGCCGCCAGCTTGTCCTTCACGTCCTGCGTGTCCAGCGCCTTGGCCACCTCGGCCTGCAGCTGGTTGACGATGGCCTTGGGCGTGCCCGCCGGCGCCAGCAGGCCGTACCAGGGCGTGGAGCCGAAGCCCTTGAGGGTCTCGCCGATGGTGGGGGTGTCCGGCAGCGCGGCCACGCGTTTTTCGTTCACCACGCCCAGCACCTTCAGCTTGCCGCTCTTGATGAACGATATCGACGAGGGCAGGCTCTGCACCGAGACCTGCACCTGGCCGCCGACCAGATCGGTCACCGCGGCCGAGGCGCCCTTGTAGGGCACGTGCATCAGGTCGATGCCCGCGGCCTTGCCCAGCATCTCGCCGATCAAATGGTTCAGCGTGCCATTGCCGGCCGAGGCCATGGCGATCTTGCCCGGCTGCGCCTTCGCGGCGGCGATCAGCTCGGCCACGTTCTTCGGCGGAAAGTTGTTGTTGGCCACCAGCACGTAGCCGGCGTTGGCCACCGGCGTGATCGGCTCGAAGTCCTTCACCGGGTCGAAGCCGGCCGACTTGTACAGCGACGGGTTGATCACGTGCGCGCTGTTCACGGTCAGCAGCAGCGTGTAGCCGTCGGGCTTGGCCTTGGCGGAAGCGGCGGTGCCGATGTTGCCGCCGGCACCCGGCTTGTTGTCCACCAGGAACTGCTGCCCCGTCTGCTCGGTGAGCTTCTGCGCCACGATGCGCGCAATGGCATCGTTCGCGCCGCCCGGGGCCTGCGGCACGACGACCGTGACCGGCTTCGCGGGGTACTTGTCCTGCGCCCAGGCGCCGAGGCTGCCGGTGGCGGCGGCCAGGCTGGTGAACAGTGCGAGGGCGGCGCGGCGCTTCAGCTTCATCGTCTGTCTCCGGGGTGAATCGACGAAGCCGGATTCTGGGAATGGCACGCCCGCGGCGGAATGACCGGCTCGCGAGTGGAGCTTTCGCGGAATGGGAAACCTGGGGAGAACCCGAAGCCGCCGATGCCGCGGCGCAGCGTTCAGCGCGCGGCCAACAGGTGTTCGCGCAGCAGCCGCGCCGGGCGCGCCAGCGCCGCCTCGTCGCGCACGCCCAGCAGCAATTCGCGCTGCACCCAGGGGTCGTCCAGCTCGATGCGCGCCAGCCCCATCGAGCGCAAATGCGGCTGCACCGCCGCATCCGGCAGCACCGCGATGCCCAGGCCCGCGGCCACCATCTGGCACATGGCGTCGAAGCTGCGCACGTGGATGCTGACGCGCAGCGCCTTGCCCAGCTGCTGCGTTTCCAGCGCCAGCCGCTGCGCCAGCGACGTGCCTTGCGACAGGCTCACGAAATCATGCTCGGTGGCATCGGCAAACGCCATGTGGCCGCGCGCCGCCAGCGGGTGGTTGGCGGGCACCACCAGCACCAGGCGGTCGCTGCGGTAGTGCTCGGCGTGCAGGCCCGGCGCCGGCGTGCGTTCAGCGAACAGGCCCACGTCGGCGCGACCGTCCAGCAGGGCCAGCACCACGTCGCGGCTGTCGCCCTCATGAAGCTCGATGCGGATGCCCGGGTGCTGCGCGACGAAGGCCGCCAGGTCGCCCGGCAGGAACTGCGTGACGGCCGAGGTGTTGGCCCACAGCCGCACGATGCCGACGATGCCGCGTGCGTGGTCCGAAAGCTCCGCCGCCAGCTGGTCCACGTCAGCCAGGATGCGCAGCGCGTGGCGGTGCAGGGCCTGTCCGGCCAGGGTCAGCGTCACGCCGCGCGAATGGCGTTCCAGCAGTTCAGCGCCCACCGCCGCTTCCAGGTCGGAGATGCGCTTGCTGGCCGCGCCGATGGCCAGGTGCGCCAGATCGGCGCCCTTGCTGATGCTGCCCGAGCGCACCACCAGGTTGAACAGCGACAAGGAGACGAGGTCCAGGCGGTGCAGGTTCATCAGCGGGGGATTCTGCGCCCGGCGGGCTCGCCTCAGGCCAATGCAAGCGTGGACGAGCGTTTCATCAGCGCATCGGCCAGCGCAAAGGCCGTAACGAGCGAAGTGCGCGGGTTGGCCGACGCGCGGCCCTCGAAAC
>CBIHPZ010000284.1:0-5624 GCA_966211865.1 uncultured Aquabacterium sp. | reverse complement strand
GATCGCGGTGCTGATGCTGGACATCGACCGCTTCAAGAACGTCAACGACGCGCTGGGCTATGCCAGCGGCGACGTGCTGCTGAAGGGCATTGCCGCGCGCCTGCAGGGCGTGGTGCGCCCGCGCGACCTGGTGGCGCGCCTGGGCGGCGACGAGTTCGCGCTGCTGATGCCGCAGGCCGATGCGGCCTGGGCGATGCAGGTGGCCGAGCAGCTGGTGCGCGCCTTCGAGACGCCGCTGACCCTGCAGGACCAGGCGGTGGACCTGTCGGCCGGCATCGGCATCGCCTGCTGGCCGGTGCATGCGCAGGAAGCCGATGCGTTGCTGAGCCGGGCCGAGGTGGCGATGTACGCGGCCAAGGCCCGCACCGCCGGCGCGCAGGTCTACGACCCCGCCATCGACAGCGGCGGCGCGCGCAACCTGTCGCTGCTCAGCGAGCTGCGCCATGCGCTGGAGCATGGCGAGCTGCGGCTGTACCTGCAGCCCAAGGTGCAGCTGGGCACCGGCCAGGCGGTGGCCGCCGAGGCACTGCTGCGCTGGCAGCACCCGGTGCGCGGCCTGGTGCCGCCGCTGCACTTCATCCCCTTCGCCGAGCAGACCGGCTTCATCCGCCGCATCACGCTGTGGGTGTTCGAGGAAGCGGCGCGCGAACAGGCGACATTGCGGCGCGCGGGCGTGCAGCGGGTGTCGGTGAACCTGTCCACGCGCGACCTGCTGGACCCCGAGCTGCCCGAGAAACTGGATGCGCTGCTCGCGCGCCACCAGGCCACGGCGGAGGGCTTCTGCCTGGAGATCACCGAGAGCGCCACCATGGACGACCCGGTGCGCGCCGAGACCACGCTGAACCGTTTGGCCGCGCGCGGCTTCAAGCTCTCGATCGACGACTTCGGCACCGGCTACTCATCGCTGGCCTACCTGCGGCGGCTGCCGGTGAACGAGCTGAAGATCGACAAGAGCTTCGTGATGGCGATGGAGCGCGAGGAAGGCGACGCGAAGATCGTGCGCTCGACCATCGACCTGGCGCACAACCTGGGGCTGAGCGTGGTGGCCGAAGGCGTCGAGAGCCACGCCATCCTGGAGCAGCTGCGCGAGCTGCAATGCGACGAGGCCCAGGGCTACCACCTGAGCAAGCCGCTGCCGGTGGGGGAGTTCATCGGGTGGCTGGAACGCTGGGCCGGGCGCGAGCGCCGGGCGCCGGAAGCCGCCACGGAAACGGCAACGGCTGCCGAGGGGCAGCCGTTGCATTGACGGGCGCGCCGCGTACCGCTGCGCCGCCGCCGTTGTGCCGCGCCTTTCAGCGCGGCCGGGATCACTTGCGGTGGCGGGCGCGCGTGGCGGCGCCGAGGCTCAGCAGCGCGAAGGCGGCCAGCGCCAGGCTGCCGGGTTCCGGCACGTTGCCCGGGGCATCCACCGCGCGCAGGGTGTCCAGCGAGTAGGCGAAGCCGCCAACGCTGGAGATGGTGACGCTCGTGAAGGCCATGTCCGAGGAAAAGCCCAGGAACTCGCCGGTGCTGAGGGTGGGGAACGGGTCGAACACGCTGCCGGCCACTTCGCCCAGGTTGGTGGTCGCGGTGTAGGCGCCGGCGGCCGTGGCGAAGGTGTTGAAGTCGATGCCGAAGGCCATCACCGGGGCCGAGAAGGTGAAGGTGATGCCTTCGTTGCTTTCGAAGTAGCCGTGGGTGGTGTTGCCGAGGCCGTTCGGCGACGAGGTTTCAAAGAACTGGCCGGTGACCAGCGCGTTGCCGGAGCTGCTGCTGTAGGTGATGCCGTTGGCCGAGCTGCCGTTGGCGATGATGGTGCCGGCGGCGAAGCCGTCCCAGTTTTCACGGACCGAGCCGGCGAAGGCGGCGTCGAAGGCGGCGCGCGAGGTGTACGTGGTGAGCGCTGCCTGGGAGGCCAGGGCCGAGAAGCTCAGCACGGCTGCGGTGATAACGCGGGAAATGGACTGCATGAAAAGCACCTTGGGTGAAAGTCGGGGCCTCTCATGCAAGACCGGGGCCAGATCGTAAGTTGTTGTTATGTCTAGGGGTTTTCCTGCTTTCGCGGGGAGCTGTCAAGCTCGCCGACAGTGTTTGGTTACGCGCGCTCACAGATCGTGCGCATCCAGCCAGCGCAACAACAGCTCATTGACGCGGCCAGGCTGCTCCAGTGTCAGCAGGTGGCCGCAGGCCGGCAGCCGCTCCAATGTGGCGTTGGGCGCGGCGGCCGCGATCTCTTCGGAACAGGCCATGGGCGTCAGCAGGTCGTTCTCGCCGCAGGCGACCAACAGCGGGCAGGCGATGCCCGGCAGCAGCGGCCGCAGGTCGGCGCGTGCCGCCATCGCGCGGTTCTGCCGCGCCAGCTGCGCACCGCCGGCGCCCCGCACCATCGCCAGGTAGTCGGCCACCAGCGCACGGTCGCTTGACTTGGACGGGTGGAAGGCGAAGGGCAGGTTGGCGCGCAGGATGTCGTCGATGCGGCCCTGCTCGAACAGCGCGGCGGCCTCCGTGCGGGCTTCCTTCATCTGCGGCGTGTCGGCGCGCGCGGTGCTGCCCAGCACGGCCAGCGCCCGCACGCGGCGCGGGGCCTGGCGGCAGGCCTCCAGCGCCAGGATGCCGCCCATCGAGGTGCCGATCAGCACCAGCGGCCCGTCGGTCTCGTCCAGCACGGCGGCGGCCATGTCGGGCAGCGTGGCGTGGCGGGCATGCGCGTCGGTCACGTGCACCGGGCCCCGCTGTTCGAGCAGCGGGATCTGGTCGCGCCACAGCGTGCGGTCGCTCGCGAGGCCGGGCAGCAGGAGGTAGGTGGCGGGGGACATCGCGGCATTGTCCCAGCCGGTCGCGCCTCATCCCCCGCTTCTATAGTCACGGGCCGCGCGCGGAGAAGGACGTGGATGACACCGCAAGAGTACGAACGCCATGACGCGCTGGGCCTCGCCGCCCTGGTGCGCGCCGGCGAGGTGCGTGCCGACGAACTGCTAGCCCTGGCCGCCGGCCGCATCGGCGCCGGCAACGGCGCACTGAACGCCGTCATCCTCGACTGCCCCGGCTTCGCCCGCGCCGAGCTGGCCGCGCGCCGCGCCGCCGGCCGCGAGCGCGAAGGCGTGTTCGCCGGCGTGCCGGTGCTGGTGAAGGACCTGCTCAACAGCGTGGCGGGCTTGAGCAGCTGGCAGGGCAGCCGCGTGCTGAAGGGCACGCCGCCGGCCGACCGCGACAGCAGCTTCATCCACCGGCTGCGCGCCAGCGGCGCGCTGATCGTCGGCAAGACCAACACGCCGGAGTTCGGCATCACGCCCTTCACCGAGCCGGCGCTGTTCGGTGCCACGCGCAACCCCTGGGACCTGTCGCGCACGCCGGGGGGCTCCAGCGGCGGCTCGGCCGCGGCGGTGGCCGCCGGCTTCGTGCCGCTGGCCACCGGCAGCGATGGCGGCGGCTCGATCCGCATCCCCGCCGCCTGCTGCGGCCTGTTCGGCCTGAAGCCGACGCGCGGCCGCGTGCCGACGGGCCCCGAGCTGGGCGCAGTGCTGAGCGGCTTCGCGATCGACCATGGCCTGACGCGCAGCGTGCGCGACAGCGCCGCGCTGCTGGACGTCGTGGCGGGCGCCGACGCCGGCGCGCCCTTCGCCGCCCCGCCGCAGGCGCGGCCCTTCCTCGACGAGGTGGGCACCGAGCCCGGCCGCCTGCGCATCGGGGTCGACACCCGGCCCTGGCTTGGCGGCGCGGTGGATGCCGAGGGCCGCGAGGCGGTGGAGCGCAGCGCGGCACTGCTGCGGTCGCTGGGCCACCAGGTGGACGAGGTGGCGCTGCCGGTGGAGCGCGAGCCCTTCGCGCTGGCCTTCCTGACCCTGCTGGCGGCCCACGTGCGCAGCCAGATCGAGGCCATCGGCCGCCAGCTGCAGCGTCGGCCGCAGCGCGCCGACCATGAACTGACGACCTGGGTTCTGGGCCTGCTCGGCCGGTCCTTCAGCGCCGACGAGTTCGTGGACGCCGAGCGCGTGCTGCAACTCACCGGCCGGCGCATCGGCGCGCTGTTCGAATCCATCGACGTGCTGCTGTCGCCCACGCTGGGCCACCTGCCACCGGCCATCGGCGCGCTGCAGCCCACGCCCTTCGAGCGGGCGCAGATGCGGCTGGTGTCGGCCATCGGGTCACCGTGGCTGCTGCGGGCGCTGGGCGCGCACCGGCGGATGGTCGACACGGCCTTCGCCTTCATCCCCTACACGCCCGTCTTCAACGCCACCGGGCAGCCGGCGATGTCCGTGCCGCTGCACTGGACCGCTGCCGGGCTGCCGGTGGGCGTGCACTTTGCCGGCCGTTTCGGCGACGAGGCCACCTTGTTCCGCCTGGCCGGCCAGCTGGAGCGGGCGCAGCCCTGGTTCCACCGCCGGCCGCCGGCCTTGCCCGTCGTCCGGGACCCACCCCCTGCCTAGAATTCCGCCGATGAGTCTCACGCCCCCCGCCTCCTGCGACGTGCTGGTGATCGGCGCCGGCCCCGCCGGCAGCGCCTGCGCCACGGCGCTGGCCCAGGCCGGCCACGAGGTGGTGCTGGTCGACCAGCACGACTTCCCCCGCGACAAGGTGTGCGGCGATGGCCTGATCCCCGATTCCCACCGCGCCTTCGCGCGGCTGGGCGTGGCGGCGGAGGTGCAGGCCGCGGCCCAACCGGCGCACCACGTGGCCTGCATCGGCCCGCGTGGCGGCCGGGTCGACGTGCCGGGCCGCCTGGCCGTGCTGCCGCGGCGGCAGCTGGACGACATCCTGAAGCGCAACGCCGAACGCGCCGGCGCGCGCTTCTTCGCCCCCTGGCGCTTCGAGGCCACCATGGCCGATGGCGCCGGCCGCGTGCAGGGCGCGCGGCTGAAACGCGGCGAGCGGGTGCATGAGATCGGCGCCCGCTGGACCGTGCTGGCCACCGGTGCCGTGCCCAAGGCACTGATCGCCGCCGGCCTCTGCGAACGCCACACGCCCAGCGGCGTGGCGCTGCGCGGCTATGTGCACAACGAAGCCTTGCGGGGCAGGCTGCAGGCGCTGGAGGTGGTGTGGCACAAGCGCCTGCGCAAGGGCTACGGCTGGATCTTTCCGTGCCCGGGCGGCGTCTTCAACATCGGCGTGGGCCTGGCGCACAGCCATGCCAAGCGCGCGGGCGACGACCGCGCCACGATGGCCGACGTCAACCTGCGCGACATGTTCGCGGCCTTCGGCGAGGTCTACGCCCCGGCGCGCGAGCTGCTGGCCGGCGGCCGCTGGGTCGGGCCGCTGAAGGGCGCGCCGCTGCGCTGTTCGCTGGAAGGCGCGACGCTGGCGAAGCCCGGCGTGCTGGTCACCGGCGAGGCCGCCGGCAGCACCTACGCCTTCACCGGCGAAGGCATCGGCAAGGCCATGGAAACCGGGCTGCTGGCGGCCGGGGCCATCGATGCCGCGGCGACCGACGATGACGCGTGCATGACGGGTTATCGGCGCGGCATCGCCGGACTGAAGCCGCGCTTCGACCTGTACGAGCGCGCCAACCGCGTCAACGACCATCCCTGGCTGGCCGACCTGCTGATCTGGCGCGCCAACCGCAGCCCGCGCATCCTGCGGCGCATGGAAGGTGTGCTGGAGGAGACCGGCAACCCGGGCAACCTGGTCAGCCTGCGCGGCCTGACCAA
>CBIHPZ010000283.1:0-5628 GCA_966211865.1 uncultured Aquabacterium sp. | reverse complement strand
CGAGACCTACTTCTCCACCAGCGACATCGGCTGGGTGGTGGGCCACAGCTACATCATCTACGGGCCCTTGATCGCCGGCATGGCGACGATCATGTACGAGGGCCTGCCGATCCGCCCCGACGGCGGCATCTGGTGGAGCCTGGTCGAGAAATACAAGGTCACGGCGATGTTCAGCGCGCCCACCGCCGTGCGCGTGCTGAAGAAGCAGGACCCCGCGCTCTTGAAGCGTTATGACCTGTCGTCGCTGCGCGCACTGTTCCTGGCCGGCGAACCGCTCGATGAACCCACCGCGCAGTGGATTGCGGAAGGACTCGGCAAGCCCATCATCGACAACTACTGGCAGACCGAAAGCGGCTGGCCGATCCTGACCATCGCCAACGGCGTGGAGCGCGCGCCGTCGAAGTTCGGTTCCCCCGGCGTGCCGATGTACGGCTACGACGTGAAGCTGATCGACGAAGCCACCGGCCAGACCCTGGACGGCCCCAACCAGAAGGGCGTGCTGGCCATCGAAGGGCCGCTGCCGCCGGGCTGCATGCAGACCGTGTGGCGCGACGACGAGCGCTTCGTCAAGACCTACTGGTCCAGCATCCCGGGCCGGCAGGTCTACAGCACCTTCGACTGGGCCATCCGCGACGAGGACGGCTACTACTTCATCCTCGGCCGCACCGACGACGTGATCAACGTCGCTGGCCACCGCCTGGGCACGCGTGAGATCGAGGAGAGCATTGCCAGCCACCCCAACGTGGCCGAGGTGGCGGTGGTCGGCGTGGCCGACCAGCTGAAGGGCCAGGTGGCGATGGCCTTTGCGGTGCTGAAGGACCCCAGCCGGGCCGCCGATGCGGCGTCGGCCCTGGCGCTGGAAGGGGACATCATGAAGCGCGTGGACGAGCAGCTGGGCGCCGTCGCCCGGCCGGCGCGGGTGCGCTTCGTCAGCGTGCTGCCGAAGACCCGCTCGGGCAAGCTGTTGCGCCGGGCCATCCAGGCGGTGTGCGAGCAGCGCGATCCCGGCGACCTGACGACCATCGAGGACCCGTCCGCGCTGCAGCAGATCAAGGACCTGGTGGCGCCCGCCGGCTGACGCTCACTACACGAGGCAGCAATCCTGGGGAATACCCTGGGCCGCGGTTCGTCCAGCCAGAACCGCGGTCCGTCGCATGACGCCCGGAAGGGGCGGCATGGCGGCTAGCATCGGCGCCCTGGATCTTCAGGGAACTGCCATGCTTCGTCTCCCCTTCGTACGGGCCGCGGTGTTTCTGGCCCTGGCGCTGGCCGGCCCCGCGGCCATGGCCCAAGCGACCGCCAAGCCCCGCATCGAAAAAGCGGCCGACCTGCCGCGCTTCAGCTACAAGATCGACGGCAAGCTGGAAGACGTGGTGCGCCAGGCCGAGCGCTTCGCGCCCTTCGCGGCCGCGGTGCGGCGCGACACCGAATCGGTGCTGGCCGGCTACGACATCGCCGACAAGGGCACCCGGCGCGACTTGATCGGCACGCTGGCCGCGCTGGACTTCCTGGACGGCCGCTACGACAGCGCGATCGCCCGGCTGGACGACGTCCGTGCGCTGCAGGACAAGCCGGCCGACAAGCTGCTGTCCGGCCTGCGCCTGCGGGCCATGGCCCAGGCCGCCAAGCAGCATCCGCCGGGCAGCGAGGCCTACCGCAAGGCCGTCGGCGAAACGATCCGGCGCCAACTGGAAGGCATGCCGTACGCGGTGATCGAGAACGACATCAAGGGCGCCAAGGCAGGTGCCGAGCTGATCGGCGAATCGCTGGTGCTGGGGCGGGTGCGCGAGGTGTGGCAGCCCATCGTCGAGGCCAACGGCAGCTTGGGCAGCGACTTCGCCTCCGGCGTCGTCAATTCACGGCTGGCGCTGGTGGCGGTGCTTCCGCTGAAGGCCACGCTGGTGGAGACTTTCAGCACCTACCTGGCCGCCAACAAGGTCGAGAAACCCGACATCTGGGCCGCCCGCGAGGCGGTGCTGCCTTCCAATGTGAGCGGCCGCAGTGTCGCCGTGGCGGTGTGGGACAGCGGCGTGGAGACGAAGCTCTTCCCCGGCCAGTTGCTGCGAGCCGACGGACAGCCCGCCGTCATCGCCTTCGACAAGTACAGCCGCCCCTCGGCCGGCGAGCTCATGCCGATTCCCTCGGCACTGCAGTCGAAGCTGCCGCAGATGACGGCGCGCAGCAAGGGGCTGTCGGACCTGCGCTCGAACATCGACAGCGCGGAGGCGAGCCAGGTCAAGCAACTGTTGTCGACGCTCGCGCCGGAACAGTACCGCTCGACCATCGAGGAGCTGGGCCTGGCCGGCAACTACCAGCATGGGACGCACGTGGCGGGCATCGCGCTGGCAGGTGTACCGCAGGCGCGGCTCGTGGTGGGCCGCATCGAGTTCAGCCACACGCTGAAGCCCGACCCGTGCCCCAGCCGCGAGCAGACCGAACGCGATGCCGCGGCCGGCCAGGCCACGGTCGACTACTTCAAGCGCCATGGCGTGCGCGTGGCCAACCTGAGCTGGGGCGGCAGCATCGGCGACCTTGAAAGCCAGCTCGAGCAATGCGGCCTGGGCAAGACCCCCGACGAGCGCAAGGCCCTGGCGCGCGAGTACTTCGACATCGGCAAGAAGGCGCTGGTGGCCGCCTTCGCCAGCGCGCCGCAGATCCTCTTCGTCACCGCCGCGGGCAACAGCAATGCCGATTCCAGCTTCGCCGAGAACATGCCGGCGGACATCGTGGCGCCGAACCTGTTGACCGTCGGCGCCGTGGACCGCGCGGGCGACGAAGCGCCGTTCACCAGCTATGGCCCGACGGTGAAGGTGCACGCCAATGGCTACCAGGTGGACAGCTTCCTGCCGGGCGGCCAGCGGGTCGCGTTGTCAGGCACGTCGATGGCGGCGCCGCAAGTGGCCAACCTGGCGGCCAAGCTGCTGGTGGTGAACCCGAAGCTGCAGCCGCCCGAGCTGATCGACATCATCGTCAGGACCGCCGAGCGCAGTGCCGACGGCCGCCGCAACCTGATCCACCCCAAGAACGCCCTGGCCGCGGTCCAGGCGATGGCGAACTGAGACCCGGCATGAGCACCCTCTCTTTCACGATGAATTCCGTGGCTGCGGCTGCCTTGCTGGCCAGCGCCGCGGTGGCTCAGGCGGCAGCGCCGGCGCTGCCCGGCCCGGCCTTCCCCAACTTCACCGCGCCGGACGAACTGAAGGCCGCCTGTGAGCGCGGCCTCGGCCAGGCCAACCGGGCGCTGCGGCAGCTGGAAGCCCATGCGCCGGACGCCCGCTGGCTGCTGGCCTACGACCGCCTGACGGCGCTGACGGAGGACGCCGGCTACCCACTGCAGTTCCTGTCGGCCGTGCACCCCGACAAGGCGGTCCGCGAGGCTTCGGAAGCCTGCGAGCAGCGCTGGACCGAGTTCAACTCGTCCCTGGGCCAGAACGAGAAGCTGTACAGCGCCGCCAAGCGGCTGAAGCCGCGCGATGCGATCGACCGCGAGTTCCTGGCCACCCTGATGGAAGGCTTCGAGGACTCCGGCGTGGCGCTGCCGCCGGCCCAGCGCCAGCAGGCCAAGGCCCTGATCGACCGCGTATCCGCGCTGGGCATCGAGTTCGACCGCAACGTGCGCGATGCCGGCGTGACCCGCGCGTACACCGAGGCCGAGCTCAAGGGGGTGCCCGAAGGCGTGTGGAAGAACGCCAAGCGCGACGACCAGGGCCGGGTGCTGCTGGGCGTGGACTACCCGACCTACGACCCGGTGATGCAGCTGGCCGAGGATGCGGGCGCCCGCGAACGCATGTGGCGCGCCAAGACGAACGAGGGCGGCGAAGCCAACCTGAAGCTGCTGGCCGAGATCACCAAGCTGCGGCAGGAGTACGTGTCGCTGTTCGGCGCGGCCAGCTGGGCGGAGTTCACCATGCGGCGCCGCATGGCCGAATCGGTGCCGCGCGTGCAGGCGTTCCTGGCCGACGTGAAGGCGGCGGTGGAGGAGCGCGAACGCCGCGAGATCGACGAACTGCGCCGCGCCAAGGCCGAGCACCTGGGCCAGCCGCTGGAATCGGTGCAGATCAACCGCTGGGACCTGCTTTTCTACACCGAACGGGTGCGCAAGGCGCGCTACAGCGTGGACCAGGAATCCTTCCGGCAGTACTTCCCGCCGCAGGAGAGCCTGCAGTTCTGCCTGCGCCTGATCGAGAAGCTGATGGGCGTGCGCTACGAGCGCGTGACCGACGTGAAGCTGTGGCATCCGGAGGTCCAGGCCTATCGCGTATCCGACGCGGCCACGGGCAGGCCGCTGGGCGCGCTGTGGATCGACCTGTACCCGCGTGAGGGCAAGTACAACCACGCCGCGGTGTGGGGCATCCGCGGCAGCTCGACGGCGTTGAAGCGCACCTCGCAGGCGGCGCTGGTGGTCAACTTCGACCGCAAGGGCCTGACGCTGGACGAGCTGGAAACGCTGCTGCACGAGCTGGGCCACTCGGTGCACCACAACCTGTCCGCCACCCGCTATGCCAGCCAGGCCGGCACCAGCGTCAAGCGCGACTTCGTCGAGGCGCCATCGCAGATGCTGGAAGACTGGGTCTACGACAAGCAGGTGCTGAAGGTCTTCGGCGAGGTGTGCCCGGCCTGCAAACCCGTGCCCGACGCGCTGATCGAGCAGGCCCGCGCCGCGCGCGACTACGGCAAGGGCGTGTTCCAGAGCCGGCAGCACCTGTACGCCACCTACGACCTGGCGCTGTACAGCGGTGGCGCGCGCGACCCGCTGGCGTTGTGGGCGCAGATGGAAGGGGCGACGCCGCTGGGCCACGTGCCCGGCACGATCTTTCCGGCCGGCTTCAGCCACATCGCGACCAACTACTCCGCGGGTTATTACGGCTACCTGTGGAGCCTGGTCGTGGCCATGGACATGCGCACAGCCTTCGACGGCGGCAAGCGGCTGGACCCGGCCGTGGGCCGTCGCTACCGCGACATCGTGCTGGCGAACGGCAGCCAGCGGCCGCCCGCGACGCTGGTGCGAGAGTTCCTGGGGCGCGACTTCAACTCCAAGGCCTTTTTCGACGACCTGAAGAAATAGCGGCACGCAGGCAACTGCACAAGCAAAACGGCCCGGTTGAACCGGGCCGTTTGCTCATGAGGTGCCGCCGGGGCGCTACAGCACTTCGGACGCGAAATCCGCCAGGCGCGAACGCTCGCCGCGCGCCAGCATCACGTGGCCCGAGTGCGGCCAGCCCTTGAAGCGGTCGACCGCGTAGGTGAGGCCGGACGAGCCTTCGGTGAGGTAGGGCGTGTCGATCTGCGCCAGGTTGCCCAGGCAGACGATCTTGGTGCCGGGGCCGGCCCGCGTGATCAGCGTCTTCATCTGCTTGGGCGTCAGGTTCTGCGCCTCGTCGATGATGACGAACTTGTTCAGGAAGGTGCGCCCGCGCATGAAGTTCAGGCTCTTGATCTTGATCTTCGAGCGCACCAGGTCCTGCGTGGCGGCGCGGCCCCATTCACCGGCGGAACCGTCGCCGCGCGCCAGCACCTCCAGGTTGTCGTCCAGCGCACCCATCCACGGGCCCATCTTCTCTTCCTCGGTGCCGGGCAGGAAGCCGATGTCCTCGCCCACCGGCACCGTCACGCGGGTGACGATGATCT
>CBIHPZ010000282.1:0-5631 GCA_966211865.1 uncultured Aquabacterium sp. | reverse complement strand
ACCCCCCGGGGGGGGCCCCCCCCCGCGGGCCGGGGGGGGCCCCCCCCCCGCCCCCCGGCGCCCGGGCGGCACGCGGCACGCGGCACGCGGAAAGCGGCAAGCGGCAAGCGGCAAGCGGCAAGCGGCAAGCGGCAAGCGGCGAAGGGCAGTGTCCAGGCCCAGGCCGGCGGCGTCCCCCGCCACGTCAGCCAGTCCGCACGGCAGCAGCGCCGCAGGGGCCGTCCTGCCTAATGCACTAAATGAGCGTCCCGGCGTCAGGCCGGATGCTGCACCGGCACGTTGAACACCTGCCGCAGGTAGGCCAGGAAGGTCTGGTCCTCGCAGAGGATCTTGCCGGGGCTGTCGGACAGCTTGGCCACCGGCTGGCCGTTGCACTGCGTCAGCTTCATCACGATGTGCAGCGTGTGCAGGCCCATGTCGTTGGTCAGGTTGGTGCCGATGCCGAAGCCGCACTGCACCCGGTCGGCGAAGTGCCGGTACAGCTCAAAGGCCTTGGGCAAGGTCAGGCTGTCGCTGAAGACCAGGCGCTTGGTGTGCGCGTCCACCCGCAGCTTGCCGTAGTGCGCCAGCGCCTTCTCGCCCCACGTCACCGGGTCGCCGGAGTCGTGGCGCAGGCCGTCGAAGAGCTTGGCGAAGTAGAGGTCGAAGTCGGCCAGGAAGGCGTCCATGCCGACGACGTCGGTCAGCGCCGTGCCCAGGTCGCCGCGGTACTCCTGCACCCAGGATTCGAGCGCGGCCTTCTGGAAGTCGCGCAGCCGCACGCCGGTGGCCTGCCAGGTCTGCAGGTACTCGTGCGCCATGGTGCCGATGGGCACCAGGTTCAGGTCGCGCGCCAGCAGCACGTTGGAGGTGCCCTTGAAGTACTCGGGCACCTCGCGCTGCAGGGTGCCGACCACCTCGCGGTGCCACTCGCCTGAGAAGCGCCGCCGCACGCCGAAGTCGAAGAACTCGAAGGGGTGGCGGCGCTTGGGCTCTTTCGCGAAGGCGCGCAGCAGCTGCACCTTCTCGGCCAGGCGGTAGCGGCCTTCGGCGCGCACCGATTCACTGTCGAAGCGGCGGAAATAGAGCTCGTTGACGATGGCCAGCACATGGATCTCGAAGGCCATCACGTGCACCTGCGGGCCACGCGCCACGATCTCCAGCGTGCCGTCGTTGTCGCGCACGGTGATGAAGTCGCGCTGGAACTGGAAGATGCGCAGGAAATCGACGAAATCGCTCTTGATGAAGCGCAGCGACGCCAGGTAGGCCAGCTCGTCGGGCTGGAAGCGCAAGGTGCACAGGTGGTCGAGCTGGTCGTTCAGCTCGGCCATCAAGTGCGTCAGCGGGTAGTCGCGCGCATTGCGGCAGACGAAGACGTATTCGCTCTGCACCGCCGGGTGCCGATGCAGCATGGCCTGCCACATCGTGAACTTGTACAAGTCCGTTTCGAGCAGGCTGCGGATGATGGGGACCATCGACGGACGCTGCGCGACAGGCAGCGTGGCAGGCCCTGGACGGGCGACGAATCAGTATAGGAGCGGGGTCGCCCGGTGCGTACCCCGCTCCGACCCGGTGTCAGGCCGCGCCGGCCTTCACCTTCAGGCGCCAGGCGTGCAGCAGCGGCTCGGTGTAGCCCGAGGGCTGTTCCTTGCCCTTGAACACCAGGTCCAGCGCCGCCTGGAAGGCCGCGCCCTGCGGGTTCGCGACGAGCGACTTGTAGAGCGGGTCGCCGGCATTCTGCTTGTCCACCACCGCGGCCATGCGGGTGAAGGTCTCACGCACCTGGGCCTCGGTCACCACGCCGTGGTGCAGCCAGTTGGCGATGTGCTGGCTGGAGATGCGCAGGGTGGCGCGGTCTTCCATCAGGCCGACGTTGTGGATGTCGGGCACCTTGGAGCAGCCCACGCCCTGGTCGACCCAGCGCACCACGTAGCCCAGGATGCCCTGCACGTTGTTGTCCAGCTCCTGCTGGCGCTGCTCGGGCGTCCAGTCGGCCTTCGGCGCCACGGGGATCTGCAGCAGGCCGGCGAGCAGCGTGTCGCGCTGGGCATCGGCGTCGGTCTGCTCCAGCTCCTGCTGCACCTTGGCCACGTCGATCTGGTGATAGTGCAGCGCGTGCAAGGTGGCGGCCGTGGGGCTGGGCACCCAGGCGGTGTTGGCGCCGGCCTTGGGGTGGCCGATCTTCTGCTCCAGCATCGCGGCCATCAGGTCGGGCATGGCCCACATGCCCTTGCCGATCTGCGCGCGGCCGCGCAGGCCCATGCCGAGGCCGACCAGCACGTTGCTCTTCTCGTAGGCCTGGATCCAGGCGCTGGTCTTCATGTCGCCCTTGCGCAGCATGGGGCCGGCCAGCATCGCGGTGTGCATCTCGTCGCCGGTGCGGTCGAGGAAGCCGGTGTTGATGAAGGCGACGCGGCTGGCGGCGGCGGCGATGCAGGCCTTCAGGTTCACGCTGGTGCGGCGCTCCTCGTCCATGATGCCGAGCTTCACGGTGGAGTCCGGCAGGCCTAACAGTTGTTCGACGCGGGCGAAGAGCTCGCTGGCGAAGGCCACTTCAGCAGGCCCGTGCATCTTGGGCTTGACGATGTAGACCGAGCCCTTGCGCGAGTTGCGGATGCCCGTGCCATGGCCCTGCGCCTTCTGCAGGTCGTGCAGCGCGATGGTGGTGGTGACCACCGCGTCCATGATGCCTTCCGGGATCTCGCGGCCGCCGTCGTACAGGATGGCGGGGTTGGTCATCAGGTGGCCGACGTTGCGCACGAACATCAGCGACCGGCCGTGCAGGCGCAGTTCGCGGTCGCCGTTGGGCGCGGTGTAGACGCGATCCGGGTTCAGCCCGCGGGTGAAGGTCTTGCCGCCCTTGCTGACGGATTCCGTGAGCGTGCCCTTCAGGATGCCCAGCCAGTTGCTGTAGGCCAGCAGCTTGTCCTCGGCGTCCACCGCGGCCACCGAGTCCTCCAGGTCGAGGATGGTGGACAGCGCGGCCTCGAGCACCACGTCGGCCACGCCGGCGGCGTCGCTGGCGCCGATCGGCGTCGAGCGGTCGATGCGGATGTCCAGGTGCAGGCCGTGGTGGCGCAGCAGGATGGACGAGGGCGCCGCGGCATCGCCCTGATAACCGATGAATTGCGCGGCATCGGCGAGCGCGGCGGTGCCGCCCTGGGCCAGCGCGACGACCAGGCGCCCCTGCTCGACGCGGTAGCCGGCGGCGTCGGCATGCGACGCGCCCTGCAGCGGCGCGGCCTGGTCCAGCACGCGGCGGGCGTAGGCGATGACCTTGGCGCCGCGCGCCGGGTTGTAGCCGCCGGCGCGCTCGGCGCCGCCGTCTTCGGCGATGGCGTCGGTGCCGTACAGCGCGTCGTACAGCGAGCCCCAACGGGCGTTCGCGGCATTCAGCGCATAACGCGCATTCAGAATGGGCACCACCAGCTGCGGGCCGGCCTGCACGGCCAGCTCGTCATCGACGTTCGAGGTCGTCGCCTTCACGCCGGCCGGCGGCGGCTGCAGGTAGCCGATCTGCTCCAGGAAGCCGCGGTAGGCCGGCATGTCGGTGATCGGGCCGGGGTGGGCGCGGTGCCAATCGTCGAGGGCGGCCTGCAGGCGGTCGCGCTCGGCCAGCAGCGCGACGTTCTTGGGCGCCAGGTCATGGACGATGGCGTCGAAGCCGGCCCAGAACTTCTCGGGCGTGATGCCGGTGCCGGGCAGCACCTGGTCGTCGATGAAGCGAACCAGCGGCGTGGCGACCTGCAGGCGGTGGAGCGTGGTGCGGGCGGTCATGGTGGAGGTCCTTCGCAAAGTCTCGAAAACGGGGCGGGTGAGGTGAAAGGCGGAATCAGGGCGCTGGGGGGAAGAAGCTCAGCACGTCGCGCAGGCTGCTGCCGATGCGCGTGGGTTCGGTGTCCAGCTGTTCCAGCGGCCCCTGGCTGCGGTTGACCCACAGCGTGGTGAAGCCGTACCAGGTGGCGCCGATGGCGTCCCAGCCGTTGCTGGAGACGAAGAGGATCTTCTTCGCCGGCAGGTTCAGCGCTTGCGGGCCCAGCGCGTACACCGCGCCGTCGGTCTTGAAGCGCTGCACGCTGTGCGCGCTGAGCACGGGGTCGATGAGTTCGCTGAAGCCGGCGCTCTTGATGGCGACCGCCAGCATCTCGGGGTCGCCGTTGCTGAGGATGCCGGCGCGGATGCCGCGCTGCTTCAGCGCCGCCAGCACGTCCTTGTTCTCGGGAAAGGCCGAGAGGTGGCGGTACTGGTTCATCAGCCGGTCTTCGGCCTCGCGTTCGAGCGTCAGCCCCAGCTTCAGCGCGGCGAAGCGCAGGCCGGCGCGGGTCAGGTCCCAGAACGGGCGGTAGCGGCCGCTCATCGAGGCGAGGCGCGTGTACTCGATCTGCTTGTCGCGCCACAGCGTGGCCAGGGCGTCACCGCGGCCGGGGAACAGCTGCTCGGCCAGCAGCCCGACGCTGTAGACGTCGAAGAGGGTGCCGTAGGCATCGAACAGCACGGCCTCGGGGGCGGGCGCTCGGGGGTTCATTCGGCGTCCGCCTGCCCGCCCGCAGGGCTTGGGCGGTGCCGCGGTGCCGCGCGGAAAGTGAGCTGGGTGCACATCATCCGTGCACTGTATTTCGAACTTCGGCTTCCATTAAGAACCCAGAATGCGATTGATTCATGACCGAATCGTCGGTAATCTGCGCGCCATGGACCGGCTGAAGCAGATCGAATCCTTCGCCGCCGTGGCCGGCAAGGGCAGCCTCACGGCCGCCGCGCTGGCCGAAGGCGTGGCCCCCGCGGTGATCGGCCGCCGCATCGACGCGCTGGAAGAACGCCTGGGCGTGAAGCTGCTGGTGCGCACCACGCGCCGGCTGACGCTGACGCACGAAGGCAGCGCCTTCCTCGAAGACTGCCAGCGCATCCTGGCCGACATCGCGAACGCCGAGGCCAGCGTCAGCGCCGGCGGCGTGAAAGCCAGTGGCCACTTGCGCATCACCGCGCCCGCCGGCTTCGGTCGCCGCCACGTGGCGCCGCTGGTGCCCAAGTTCCTGGCGCTGCACCCGGACGTGAGCCTGTCGCTGAACCTGTCCGACCGGGTGGTGGACATCGTCAACGAAGGCTTCGATTCGGCGGTGCGGGTGGGCGACCTGCCGGACTCCAGCCTGGTCAGCGTGCGGCTGGCCGACAACCGCCGCCTGTGCGTGGCGGCGCCCTCGTACCTGCAGCGCGCCGGCACGCCGAAGCACCCGTCGGAGCTGACGCGGCACGAATGCCTGTTGCTGTCATCGGACGCCAGCCAGACGCGCGGCTGGGCCTTCCGCGTCGATGGCGAGGTGACCCACCTGCGCCCCGGTGGCCGCCTGGACTGCAGCGACGGCCAGGTGCTGCACACCTGGTGCCTGCAGGGCCTGGGCCTGGCCTGGCGCAGCACCTGGGAAGTGGAAGAGCAGATCGCCGCCGGCGAACTGCAGGAGGTGCTGGCCGATTTCGCCGCGCCGCCCAACGGCATCTACGCCGTCGTGCCGCAGCGCCGCCACCTGCCGCTGCGCGTGCGGCTGTGGATCGACTTCCTGAAGCACTCGTTCGGCGATCCGGCCTACTGGCGGGCCGGGCGGGCCGAGGCGGCGGCCTGATCGCCTGATCGCCTGATCGCCTGATCGCCTGATCGCC
>CBIHPZ010000281.1:0-5641 GCA_966211865.1 uncultured Aquabacterium sp. | reverse complement strand
TGCTGGCCGGACAGCAGCGTGAGGTACAGCGCCGTCAGCGCCCGGTTGCTGTTGTCCTGCTGCGCGGCCATGGCGGTGGCCAGGCTCTGGCGCATGGCCGGGGACATGCGGCCGTACAGGAAGGTCTGGTCGCAGGCATTGATCAGCGCCGGGATGTCGCCGCCCAGGTTGACGAAGCGGGTGATGCTGACGCCGGGGAAATCGACGCCCGGGTTGGTCAGCAGTTCCCAGATGAAGTTGCCGCGCAGCGTGGCTTCGGTGGGCGTGTAGATCTGGAACTCCGGCCCGTACAAGGATGATTGCGGCGCGCGGAACAGCGGCGAATAGAAGCCGAAGACGGAGGGGGGGGCCAACGGCGTCTGCCCCGTGCGGCTGAAGGACCAGGCGGCCTGGTTGGTGGGGCTGATGGAGCCGCCGAGTGCCCGGGCGATGGACAGCACGTGGAAGAACGGATCCTTCAGGCGGCCGCTGGTGGCGTCGGCCGTGTCGTTGCGCGCTTCCGCGTCCAGCAGGATGGCGCGCACCGTGGCCTTCAGGTCGCCGCGCACGCCGGCGCCGTTGTTGTTGAAGACGCTGGCCACGCGCTGCACGTAGGCGGGTGACGGATTGCTCTTCACCAGGCTGCGGATCAGGCGCAATGAAATGAAGGGGCCGACGTTCGGGTGCGCGAACACGCAGTCCAGCGCGGCCGCCATGTCCTGCTGCGTGCTTTGGTTGGCGGGCAGGTTGCAGCCCAGGAAGGCCTTGGCGCGCATGTCGTGGTTGACGTCGCGCGGGACCATCGGGCCGCTGAAGTTCTCCCAGTTGTTGGTGCCGCTGCCGGCGTAGGTCCAGCCGGTGAAGGCCAGGGCCAGCTGTTGCACCTCGGCCTGGGTGTAGGTGGGGATGGTCTGGCCGCTCACATTGAGCATTGGCGTGCCGTCCAGGTTGAGGCGCAGCAGGCCGATGGTGAAGAGCTGCAGCAGCTCGCGCGAGTAGTTTTCATTGGCACCGCCGCCGGTGGTGGGCTTGTTGCTGTTGGCGATGTCCAGGTACTTGCCCATCTGCGGGCTGGTTGAGATCTCGCCCAGCAATGCGCGGTAGTTGCCGAAGGCATGGCGGCTGAGCGCCTGCAGGTAGGGAACGATCTGCTCGGGGTAGTTGTTCTTGTTGATCGAGATGACGATGACCTGCGACAGCGCATAGGCCACCCGCTGGCGCAGCTGGTCGGGTGCGGCGGACAGGCGGTTCAGGTACTGCGATTGCGCAACCCGGTTGTCGTTGCCGGTGAGCGGAATGGCCGTCTCCGGCAGGGCCAGCTGCTCGTCGATCCAGCCCGCCGCGCCCAGCTGCTTCACGCGGGCGATGGACGCCGGCGTGGGGCCGAAGCTGGCTTGTTCCAGCAGGCGCGCCGCGGCCAGGTCGGCCGTGCCGGTGCCGGTGCCGGGGTTGGTGGGGCCGGCGATGGTGACGCTGGCTTGTGCGTAGGCCGAGGCGCTGGCGGCCGAGGTGGCGCGCACGCTGACCGTGGCGGGCGAGGGCACGGCCGCCGGCGCGGTGTAGAGGCCGGCGGCGCTGATGGTGCCCACCGTCGCGTTGCCGCCGGTGATGCCGTTGACCGACCAGGCCACCGCGGTGTTGGTCGACCCCGTGATCGTCGCGCCGAAGGCCTGCGTGGCCCCCGGTGCCAGCGTGGCGCTGGTGGGTGACACGGCGACGCTGATGCCCGGGTTCGGCGGCGGCGGGTTCGTGGTGCCGCTGCCGACGCTGATCATCACCGTCTCGCTGGTGGTGGCGCCCACGCCGGTCTGCGCGACCTTCAGCGGCACCTGCGTGCCGGCCTGTGCGGCGCTGGCGCTGCCGGTCACGCGCAGCTCGGTGGCGGAGACGCGCGTGCTGGCCAGCGGCACGCCGCCAAAAGTGACGACGACGCCGTCGGTGAAGTTCGAGCCGTTCAGCCGCAGCGTGAACGCGCCGGGCGCCACCGTGCTGGGGTAGCTGCTCCACAGGTGCACGCCCACCTGCGTCACCGTCATCGTCGCCTCCCCGTACTTTGCGGGGTAGGCGGTGCTGGTGGCGCGCACGGTCACCGCGTTCTGCATCGGCACCGCGGCCGGTGCCTGGTAGAGGCCGCTGGCGCTGATGGTGCCCACCGTGGCATTGCCGCCGGGGATGCCGTTGACCGTCCAGGTCACCGTGTTGGGTGACAGCGGCACGTAGGCCGTGAGTTGCCGGCTGGCCCCGATCTCGATCTTGTAGCTGCTGTAGACGGTGATGTTCTGCGCCAGGGCCGTGCCGCTGAAGGCAAGCACCAGCCACAGGCGCAGCATGTGCCTGAGCAAGTTCATGGGTGGGGTCCGCAACGACGGCACCGGGGCAGTGCCGCGTTGCAGTCTACGGATACCCCCTAATTCAACGCGTGAGTATTCGTATCGATCTGATGCATGTCGCGCTGGAAACTGGTAGTGGCCCGACGCTCGATTCGGGGGTTCAGGTGGCGGCTTCTCCGAGGTAGGGCGCGCGTTCCGCCCCCAGGCCCTGCTTCACCTGCCGCGTCAAGGCGTCGGCCAGCAGTTCCGATTGGCCGGCCTCCAACGCGGCAATGGCCTGCCGCACCACGTCCTCGGGGGCCTGCTTCGGGCCGGGTGCGTGGCGCGCCATGTCGGTGTCCATGAAGGCCACGTGCAGCGACAGCACCTGCGTCAGCTGCGGGCGCAGCTCCTGGCGCAGCGCGTTGCTCAGCGCCCAGCCCGCTGCCTTCGATGCGCTGTAGCCGCCGCTGCCCGGCAGCGTCAGCCAGCTCAGGATGGACAGCACGTTGACGATGGCGCCGCCGCCGTTCAGTGCCAGCACCGGTGCGAAGGCGCGGCTCATCGCCAGCGTGCCGATGGTGTTGGTCTCGAACTGCTGGCGCAGTTGCTCGACCGCGTCTGGCGCCAGCAGCGAGGTGAAGCCGCCGATGCCGGCGTTGTTCACCAGCAGGTTCACGTCGCGTAATTCACGTGATAGGGAATCGACCTGCTCCGGCTGCGTCACGTCCAGCGGCACCGGCACCACGCCGGGCAGCGTGACGCTGGCGGGGTCGCGGGCGGCGGCGTAGACCTTGGCGGCGCCCGCTTCCAGCAGGCCGCGCGCGAAGGCGAGGCCCAGGCCGCGGTTGGCTCCGGTGACGAGGGCGGTGGATCCGGCGATCTTCATGGTGGTGTTCCTTGGGTGATGGGACGGGCGGGAGCCGGCCACGGGGCGCGGCTGGCGGGGTCGAGGAAATGCGGGGTGTGGCCTGCGGTGGCAGCCGCGGACGTCAGCGGGATGAGACGAACTGCAATGCCTCGGCGACCACGGCGGGCTCCTGCAGGATGCGACGATGGCCCAGCCCATCCAGCCGCAGGTGGCGCGCACCGGGCCACGCGGCGGCGGACGCCTCGCTGTCGGCGATGGCGACGACGCGGTCGTCGGCCGAGTGGATGAAGAGCGCCGCCTGCGTCAGCGTGGCCGCGCGGCGGGGCAGCGACACCTCGCGGATGTCGACGCCCAGTGGTTCGTGCAGCAGGTCCAGCAGGCGGGTGATGCCGGCGGCGTCCAGCCCGGCCAGCGTGCCGACCTGGCGCGCATAGCTTTCATAGTGAGCGGGTGCCGCGATCAGGACCGCGCGATCGGCCGGCAGGCCGGCGTGCAGCGCCTCGGCCAGCACGGCCGACCCGACCGAATGCGCGATCACCGCGTGCAGCGGCCCCAGTGCGTCGCCCACCGCCCGCAGTGCGCGGGCCGAATGCGGGATGTTGGTCTGCCGGCCTTCGGAGCCGCCGTGCGCCGGCAGGTCCATCGCCAGCACCTGGAAGCCGGCCGCCAGCAGCGGCGGCGCAAACGCCGCGAGGTCGGCCGCCTGGCCTTCCCAGCCGTGCAGCAGCAGCACCGGGCGGCCTTGGCCCGCGCGCTGCACGGCGACGCGCCCGGCGGGCGTCTGGATCTGCAGGTGTTCGGCGTCGGGCAGGAAGGCGGGTGCCGGCGTGCGCGGCGGGCGTGGGGTCAGGAAGGCCTGCAGCACCTGCTCGGGTGTGGGGCGCGCGACAGCGGACGCATCGGTCATGATGGACTCGGTTGAATGATGATCGTCATATTTCAGTTCGAACGGAAACATGGGCGGTCCTGGCAGGAAAGGGGTGGCGAAAGCTCGCCCGCTCAGCGCTTCGGCACGCCCAGCCCGGCCAGCGCGGCGTGGCGCATCGCGTCGGACAGCTTCGGGTCGTCGACCGCGCGCGCAATGGTCAGCGCGCCCACCATCGCGGCGACCGTGAACAGTGCCTTCTCATGGGCGCCGGGCTGGCCCCAGTCGGGCGACTGGCGGCCGATCAGGTCGATCAGTTCCTTGATGCGGCGGGTGGCGGCCGCGCGCACCTCGGGCGCCTGGCGCGGCATCTCCGAACCCAGCGCCACCACAGGGCAGCCCAGCTCGGCCTGGGCCACGTGCTCGCGCGAGAGGTAGGCGCGCAGCAGCGTGTTCAGCGCGTCGCCGGCCGGTGCATCGGCGGCGATGCGGGCCAGGTCTTCGATGCCCTGCGCACCGGCGCGGTCGGCGGCTTCCGCGAGCAACGCGTCGCGCGATTCGAAGTGGGCGTAGAACCCACCATGCGTCAGGCCGGCTTCCTTCATGAGGTCCGCCACGCCGGTGCCGCCGTAGCCGCTGCGGCGGATGGCGCGGGCGGCCACGTCGACGATGCGTTCGTGCGTGGCTTCCTTGCGGCTGAGTGGGCGGGACATGGTGGCGGCGGCGTTGGAATGATGGTCATCATATTGAAGCCAGGGCCGGCGCGCAAGTCCCTGCCGCCAACGCGGCGGGCGCGCGGCGCGGTGATACTGCGGCCCCTGCAAGCGCACCGAGGAGGCGGTTTCCGATGACTTCCCCTGCAATCAGCGGCACGCCGGCCATCCGCGTGGGCGTGGGCGGCTGGACCTTCGAGCCCTGGCGCGACAACTTCTACCCCGCCGGTCTGCCGGCCTCGAAGGAGCTGGAATACGCCAGCCGCCAGCTGACCGCCATCGAGGTCAACGGCACCTACTACAGCCTGATGAGCGCCAAGACCTTCGCCAAGTGGCGCGACGAGACGCCCGAGGGCTTCATGTTTTCGCTGAAGGCGACGCGCTACGCCACCAACCGCCGCGTGCTGGCGGAAGCCGGCGATTCGGTGCAGAAGTTCATCGGCAGCGGCCTGGCCGAGCTCGGGCCGAAGCTGGGGCCCATCGTCTGGCAGTTCGCGCCCACCAAGCGCTTCGACCCCGCGGACTTCGGCGCCTTCCTCGACCTGCTGCCGCGCGAAGTGAGCGGCCTGCCGCTGCGCCACGTGATGGACGTGCGGCACGAGACCTTCAAGACGCCGGAGTACCTGGCGCTGGCGCGGCGCCACCGCGTGGCCACGGTCTTCACCGATTCCGACGACTACCCGTCCTTCGCCGACGTGACCGGCGACCTGGTCTACGTGCGCGAGATGCGCACGCAGTACAACCTGCGCGAAGGCGTGGAGCCCCAGCAACTGGCGGGCCTGGCGGCCTGCGCCAGGGTGTGGCGCGACGGTGGCGAACCGGACGGCCTGCCGCGCATCGAACCGCCGCAGGCCGCGGCGCCGCGCGACGTGTTCATCTACTTCATCAGCGGCGCCAAGGAACG
>CBIHPZ010000280.1:0-5641 GCA_966211865.1 uncultured Aquabacterium sp. | reverse complement strand
GTGCGCATGAAGCCGCCGGCCTTGGCCTCGCCTTCGAACACGGTCACGGCATAGCCTTGTGCGGCCAGGTCACGCGCGACCGTCAGCGAAGCGGGTCCGCCCCCCACGCAGGCCACGCGCTTGCCATTGCGGGGCAAGGGGCGCGGAATCATGGCGCGGATCTCATCGCCCTTGAAATCGGCAGCCACGCGCTTCAGCCGGCAGATGGCCACCGGCTCGGGCGTGGCAGCGTTCTTGTCTTCGACCCGGCCGCGGCGGCAGGCCGGTTCGCAAGGGCGGTCGCAGGTGCGGCCAAGGATGCCGGGGAAGACGTTGGACATCCAGTTGACCATGTAGGCGTCGTCGTAACGACCCTGCGCGATCAGGCGGATGTACTCGGGAACGGGGGTGTGGGCGGGGCACGCCCATTGGCAATCGACGACCTTGTGGAAGTACGAGGGGTCGGCAACGTTGGTGGGCTGCACGAATGTCTCCTGGTTCAAGGCGCCGCTTTCAGGCGGGCACGCCTTCGCAATGGGTGCGGGCGTGAGATTGAGTCTACGCCCACCTTCAACCGGGGTTTTCCAGGAGGAGCCATGCAACCCTTGGTTGCACTGCGCGCCAGTCCACCCCTATTTCTAGGGGCCGCGCGGGGGACTGGCGGGCACTACAGTCCGGCGCCAGTGCCGCTCATCATACGAATTAGTGACGCGGAGATGTAAACCCTGCAATGACTGCCCGCGCGCTGCGTAGATGCCCGACTGCCTGCACACCCCCTTCTTCGAAGCCGCCCGCCAGCACCCGGAACGGCTCGCCGTGGTCGATGCCAAGGAGCGCGTCACTTACGGCCAACTCGCGCACCGCGCGCGCCTGGCGGGCGCACACCTGAGGGCCGCCGGCATCGGCCGCGGCGACCGGGTCGCGCTGCTGCTGGACCGCTCGGCGGTGGCCGTCGCCGCCCTGCTGGGCGCGCTCAGCATCGGCGCCGCGTGCGTGCCCATCGACATGCGCTGGCCGCTGGCGCGCCGGCGCCGCCTGCTGGACGTGCTGGACGCGCGCGCCGCGGTGGTGGCCCATGCGGACGCACCGGAGGCTGCGGCGGTGCCCTCGCGATTCACGCCGGCCTGGCTCGCGTCTCCCATCGCCAGCCGCCCCGCCGACACGCCCTGCCCCGGCACGCCCGAAGCGGCGGACGCGGCCGACAACCTGGCCTGCATCCTGTTCACTGCCGGCACCGGCGGCCCGCCCAAGGGCGTGTGCCTGGCGCACCGCGCCGCGCGCGCCTTCGTCGACTGGATCGTGCAGGAAACGGGCCTGGGCCCGACCGACCGGGTGGCCAGCCTGTCGCCCTTCACCAGCGAGCAGTCGCTGTTCGACATCCACGCCACGCTGGCCGCCGGGGCCGCGCTGGTGCTGGTGGACCACCAGCACCTGGCCGTGCCCAGCGGCCTGGGGGCCGTGCTGGCGGACGAGGCCATCACCGCGCTGTACACGGTGCCCACCGTGCTGTCGCTGCTGGCCACCCGCGGCGGGCTGGAACGCCACCCGCTGCCGGCGCTGCGGCTGGTGATGTCCAGCGGCGAGCCCTTTGCCGGCAGCGCCTTCGCGCAGCTGCAGCAGGCGCTGGCACCGTCGGTCACGCACTACCACTTCTACGGCACCGTCGAGACCAACGTCTGCACCGTGCTGCGCCTGTCCGGCACCGACACCGTGCCCGCGCGCCTGCCCATCGGCCGCGCCCGCCCCGGCATCGACCTGCTGGCCATGCCGCTGGAAGCCGGCTCCGCCTACGGCCCCGGCGCGGTGGAACTGTGCGTTGCCGGGGCCGCGCTGATGACAGGTTATTGGGGCGACATGCGCGACCTGGCGCCTCACTGGTGGGACGACCCGCGCACCGGGCGCCGGCACTTTCGCACCGGCGACGTCGTGCGCCAGGACGCGAAGGGCATGTGGCACTACCTGGGCCGCGTCGACCGGCCGCTGACCATCAACGGCCGCTGGGTCGACGCGACCGAGGTGGAACGCATGCTGCTGCGCGAGCCCGGCGTGGCGCACTGCGCGGTGGCCGCCGTGGCGGCGGCCGACGGCAGGCGCGAGCCTTCCGCGCAGCTGGTGGCGCACGTGGTGCCCCGCCCCGGCCACGACCTGGCGCGGTTGAAGCTTCGGCTGGCCGCCAGTTGCATCGAGACGCTGCCCGAGCACATGCAGCCGCAGGCCTACGTGATCCGAGGCGAGCTGCCGATGAAGCCTTCGGGCCGCATCGACCGCAGCGCCCTCGGCCTGGGGCTGCGCGACAGCGCCGACACCGTGGTGCAGGCCGAGGACGATCAGCCGCCGTCGCCGCCCTGACGCCCGCGCGGGCGCCCTTCGTCGCGGATCACCGGGTCCAGCGCCGCATAGACCGCCAGCGCCACCAGCACCAGCGCGAAGAAGCCCAGCGCCCAGCCGGCGCCGGCGCGCTCGATCAGCACGCCGCAGACCAGCGAGCCCACCGGGTTGAGGACGAAGGCGATGAGCCGGAAGCTGCTGTTGACGCGGCCCTGCAGCGCGTCCGGAATGCGGGCGATGCGGTAGCTGAACTGCACCACGTTGTAGATCGGGCCGAAGAACTGCATCGCGCCGAAGACGATGCCCAGCGTCCACGCGCCAGCGGCGATGCCGAACAGCGGGAACAGCAGCGCCTGCACCGCCAGCGTGCCGACGATCACCGTTCCGAAGGCCATGCGCCGCTGCACCGCCCCGCCCACCAGCGCCCCCACCATGCCGCCGGCGCCGGCCAGGCTGAAGATGAGGCCGATCTGCGATTCACTGGCGCCGAGTTGCTGCGCCAGCACGATCAGCAGCAGCGGAATCGCCGCCTGCACGCCGTTGCTGACCCCGGTGATCAATGCCATGCGCCGCACCAGCTGGTCGTTCCACAGCCAGCGCAGGCCTTCGGCGATCTCGCGCCACAGGTCGGGGTGCCCCGCCGCCGGCGCGGGGTCGAAGCGCGCCCGCAGGCGCCCGATGGCCGTGGCCGACAGCGCGAAGCACAGCGCGTTGACGACGAAGGGCCAGCCCTTGCCCAGGGCCGCATAAAGCCAGGTGCCGATGGCCGGCCCGGCGATGGACGCGGCCGCGAAGCCCACCTGGTTCTGCGCCACCGCCTGCGGCAACTGCGCGGTGGACACCACGCGCGGCAGCGCGGCCGTCTCCGCGATGTTGAAGAACACCATCAAGGTGCCCTCGATCACCGCCACCAGGTACACCTGGCCCATCGTCAGCGCGCCGAAGGCCAGCGCCAGCGGCAGGCTGCCGACCGCGATGGCGCGGCCCACGTCGCACACCAGCATCACGCGGCGGCGGTTCCAGCGGTCGATGAGCGCGCCCACCGGCAGGCTCAGCAGCAGGTAGGGGCCGATGCGCAGCGCCGAGACGATGCCCACCTGCGTGGGCGACTGGGTGAGCGCCAGCACCAGCAGCGGGTAGATGATGCCGGTGGCGTACGAACCGAGGTTCGACACCACCTGCGCGCCCCACAGCAGCAGGTATTCGCGCTGGCGCCAGACGGGCGTCATCCAAGTCGCTCCGCGGCGCTCCATGCCTTCATGAGCGATCGGCGTCCAGCAGCTGCTTTCGGCCCGGTGCGGGCCGGAAACACAGAAGTCGACCGCTGAACCGGCCTCACGCCACCACGCGCATCACCTTCAGCACGCCCTCGACCTTGCGCCCCTTGCGCGCCCGCTTGCCCTGGTGCTCCACCAGCGCCGCGCCCTTGATGTCCTCTTCCTTCGGCTTGCCGCCGCGGCCGGTGCCCAGCACCTTCAGCGCGTCGGCGCAGGTGGCCACCGAAACCAGCGGCGACTGCTTGTCGACGTCCATCAAGGTCAGGCCCTTGCCGCCGTTGGACTGCAGCTTCAGCTCGTCCAGCGGGAACACCAGCAGCCGGCCGTCCATCGCCAGGCAGGCCACCTGCTTGTGCGCCGGCAGCACCGGCACCGGCGGCAGCACGTGGTCGCTGTCTTCCAGCGTCAGGAAGCTCTTGCCGGCGCGCTGCCGGCCCTGCATGTCGGCGGCCTTGGCCAGCAGGCCGAAGCCGCCGGTGTTGGCCAGCAGCAGCGTGGTGTCCGCCGCCCCGGCGAAGTAGTGCGCCGGCTGCGTGCCCGATTCCAGCTCGATCAGGCTGGTGATGGGCACGCCATCGCCCCGCCCGCCCGGCAGCGCGCTGACCGCCACCGTGTAGACGCGGCCATTGCCCTTGGCCGGCGTGCCGAAGACCAGCAGGCTGTCCACGCTGCGGCAGGGGAAGGTGCCGTACAGCGAATCGCCGGGCTTGAAGGCGAGCGTGGCGGGGTCCACCTCGTGCCCCTTCATCGCCCTGACCCAGCCCTTCAGGCTGACGATCACCGTGACCGGCTCGTCCACCACCTTGATCTCGGCCACCGCGCGCTTCTCGGCCTGGATCAGCGTGCGGCGGTCGTCGCCATGCGCCTTGGCGTCGGCCTCGATTTCCCTGATCACCGTGCGCTTCAGCACCGACGGGTTGCCGAGGATGTCCTCCAGCTTCGCCTGCTCCTCGCGCAGGTTCTTCAGCTCCTGCTCGATCTTGATGGCCTCCAGCCGCGCCAACTGGCGCAGCCGGATCTCGAGGATGTCTTCCGCCTGACGTTCGCTGAGCTTGAAGCGCGCGATCAGCGCCGCCTTCGGCTCCTCCGCGTTGCGGATGATCTTGATGACCTCGTCGATGTTCAGCAGCACCAGCTGCCGGCCTTCGAGGATGTGGATGCGGTCGCGCACCTTGCCCAGCCGGTGCTCGGTGCGGCGGCGCACCGTGTCCTGCCGGAACGCGATCCACTCCACCAGGATCTGGCGCAGGCCCTTCTGCGTCGGCCGGCCGTCGCGGCCCACCATCGTCAGGTTGACCGGCGCGCTGGTCTCCAGGCTGGTGTGGGCCAGCAGCGTGCGGATCAGCTCCTGCTGCTCGATGCTGCGGGTCTTGGGCTCGAACACCAGCCGCACCGCGGCTTCCTTGCCCGACTCGTCGCGCACCGCATCCAGCACCGACAGCACCGTCGCCTTCAGCTGCACCTGCTCGCTGGACAAGGCCTTCTTGCCGGCCTTGACCTTCGGGTTCGTCAGCTCCTCGATCTCCTCCAGCACCTTCTTCGCGCTGGTGCCGGGCGGCAGCTCGGTGACGACCAGCTGCCATTGGCCGCGCGCCAGGTCCTCGATCTTCCAGCGCGCCCGCACCTTCAGCGAGCCGCGGCCCTCGACGTAGGCCTCGCGGATCTCGGCCTCGCTGCTGATGACCTGGCCGCCGCCGGGAAAGTCGGGGCCGGGCAGCAGCTCGAACAGCGCGTCGTCGGCCAGCTTGTCGTCGCGGATCAGCGCCACCGCGGCGGCCGCCACCTCGCGCAGGTTGTGGCTGGGGATCTCGGTCGCCAGGCCCACCGCGATGCCCGACGCGCCGTTCAGCAGCACGAAGGGCAGCCTGGCAGGCAAAAGACGCGGCTCCTCTTCCGAGCCGTCGTAGTTGGGCACGAAGTCGACCGTGCCTTCGTCGATCTCGTCCAGCAGCAGCCGGGCGATGGGCGTCAGGCGCGCCTCGGTGTAGCGCATGGCCGCCGCGCCGTCGCCGTCGCGGCTGCCGAAGTTGCCCTGGCCGTCGATCAGCGGGTAGCGC
>CBIHPZ010000279.1:0-5667 GCA_966211865.1 uncultured Aquabacterium sp. | reverse complement strand
CGCCGGCCGCCAAACCCGGTGAACAGCTGATCGACCCCGCGCAGGTGCGGGTCGGCGTGCATGTGCGCATTCCGCTCGGCTGGATGGACCACCCGTTCCTGACCAACAGCTTCCTCGTCACCACCGAAGCGCAGGTGCAGGAGATCCTGGCGCTGGGCGTGTCGGTGCTGTGCGACCCGAAGAAGAGCAAGGTGGCGCCCGGCCCCGCGCCATCGGCCACCGCGCCCGCGGCGAACGCCGAGGCCGAACTGGAGCTCACGCTGGTGCGCCAGCGCCAGGAAGCGCAGCGCCAGGCCAAGGCCCAGCGCGCGCAGGTCATGGCGGCGATGCGCGCCAAGCTGGACGTGGTGCAGAAGCAGTACGCCTCGGCCGCTGAACTGGCCGGCAATGCCTTCAAGCAGATGGGCTCGCGGCCGCAGCAAAGCGTGCAGGCGATGCGCGACGTGGCCTCGGCCTCGGCCGGCTCGCTGCTGGCCGACCCCGATTCGGCCATCATCCTGATCTCCGACAAGGCACAGAACCGTGGCGAGGTGGCGCATGCGCTGTCGGTGATGACCCTGTCGCTGCTGCTGGCCAAGGCGCTGCAGCTGAGCGAGATCGAGGTCAAGCTCACCGGCATGGCCGCGCTGCTGCACGACATCGGCCACTCCACCGTCAACCCGTCCATCCTGCGCAACCCGGCGCGCAACAAGCACGAGGAAGCGGTGTTCCAGACGCACTGCCGCAGCGGCTTCGAGCAGCTGGCGGCCCTGGGCGCATCGGTGCCGCCGACCGTGGCCGAGGTGGCCCTGTACCACCATGAACGCGAGGACGGCACCGGCTTTCCCACCGCGCGGCGCGGTGCGCAGGTGCCCAAGCTGGCCAAGATCGTCGGCATCGCCAACCGCTTCGACAACCTCACCAACCCCATCGACCCGCGCGCCGCCGTCTCGCCCTTCGAGGCCCTGGGCGTGATGTGGGCGCGCGAGCGCGCGGCCTTCGACGAAATGATGCTGCAGACCTTCATCCGCACGATGGGCATCTACCCGCCGGGCACGCTGGTGATGCTGTCCGACGGCCGCAGCGGCGTGGTGGTGGCCACCGCGCCGCCCACCGCGCGGCTGTGCCCGCAGGTGCTGGTCTACGACCCCGAGACGCCGCGCCGCGAGGCGCTGATCGTGGACCTGTCCGACCCCGAGACCGCGCGGCAGCTGAAGGTGGAGAAGGCCATGCGCATGCAGGAACGCAGCGAGGACGAGCTGGACTACCTGCTGCCGCGGCGCAAGATGAGCTGGTTCAAGGGAAACAGCTGAGGGCGCTGTTGCCATCGCCGCTGCCGCCGCTGTCGTTGGCGGACGCCGCGCAGGGCGCAGGCGCGCTCGTGCCTGGGCTTCAAGCCGTCGCCAGCACCTTTTCGTAGCAGACGCTGGTGGGGTCGGACGCGTAGTCGCCGAAGGGCGGAATGCGGTGGAAGCCGCAGCGTTCATAAAGGCGCATGGCGGGCTGCTGGCGGTGGCCGGTCTCCAGCCGGATGCGGCGGTAGCCCAGGCGCAGCGCCTCGGCTTCCAGCGCCTGCATCAGCCGGCGCGCCACGCCGGCGCGGCGCTGGCTGCGCAGCACGAACAGGCGGCGCAGCTCGGCGGTGTGCTGGTCCAGCGGGCGCAGCGCGCCCATGCCGACGGCATGCTCCGCGCCAAACTGGTCGGCCGCGTACATCACGAGATAGGCCCCACGCTCCGGCAGCGGTGGGTTGGTGGGCCAGGGCGCGCCCGGCTGCACCAGTTCCGGGTACAGCGCCCGCGCTTCGATGGCGGCTTCGCGCAGCAGCGCCAGGGCATCCGCGCCCTGCGGATCGGCCGGCCGGATGGCGAAGGCGTCGTTCATGTGAATCGCGCGTTGATGCGCAGGTTGACCAGCGCCTTCAGCGCGCCACGCGCCTCGGCCAGGCGCTGGTAGCGCGGCGTGCCCAGCTTGGACGCCGCGCGGTGGAACACCACCACCGCACGTTCGTCATTGACGTGGCGCGACATGTAGACCAGCCCGTCCACCGTGTCCGGGTGCGCATGCAGCGCGGCGGCCCAGCGCTGCGGCACGTCGTACGGCATGATGGTCGAGATGCCGCCCGAGCCCACCAGGGTCTTCAGCGCGGTGCCGGTCAGGTCCGCCAGTTTCAGCGGCGCCCCCTTGCTGAAGCGCACCAGCCAGCGGCTTTCGATCTCGGTGACGGCAATGGAGAAGCCGCCGGCTTCGGGCAATTCATCGTGCAGCAGCGTTTCGGCCATGGCCACCTCCAGGCTGCAGCCCAGGTAGCAGGTGCCGAAGCGGCGTGACTTGACGCGGCCGGGGTCGTCGAATCGATTGGCGGCGGCACGGCCGAAGAAGGGCTCGCCCGAGCTGAAGCGCGAGATGCGCAAGAGCTTGGCCGGCGGCAAATCGATGGTGCGCAGCGGGATCGAATGCAGGTCGCGCGGCGGCAGGGGGACCAGGGACATCAGAGCCTGTGAAGTATTCCGGCGCGTGCAAGCAGCTTGGCCAAGCGGTGCCGATCCCGCCGCGGAAACGTCACCGCCACCCCCTGCGCTACCGGTTGCCCGGCCGCTGCAGGACGATTTCCTTGTCGCCCATCATCACCACCGCCTTGCCATCGACAAACGGCTTGCCCGCCGAATACTTCGGCGCAATCACCCAGCGGCCTCGGGCGTCGATGTAGCCCAGCTTGCCCGGCGGATCGAGGTTCGTGCGTGGCCAGTTGTCGTTGAGCCCGACGGCGGCGAGGCCTTCGGAGAACACGGGAGGAGCGCGGAAATTGCTGCCATAGCGCGCCGGGATCACGATGCGTCCGCGCTTGTCGATGAAGCCGATCTTGCCGCGCTCGGTCATGCGAAACGCCGCGAGGCCCTCGTGGAACTCGTGCGCATCGGCGAAGCGCGGCTTGATGACCCAGCGCCCTTGTGCATCGACGAAGCCGACCTTGTTCGAGGGCATGTCCCGGGCGGCGATCAGGCCTTCGGAGAATCCGGCCTCGGTCATCGTCGGCTCGCTGACCCACAGCGCCTGCTGCACGTTGGGCACGACCATCGCGCCCTTCTCGTCGATGAGGCCGCCGGAGCCGTCGGGCAGTTCGACGAACGCGAGTCCGCCTGAAAACTCGCTGGCGTTCTTGTAGCGCGGCTCGATGGCCCAGGTGCCGTCGGCCCGCTTGTAGCCGCTGAGTCCGCTCGCGCTGTCGTATGCGAGCGTGGCCCCGGCGCGCAGGTCGCGAGTGGCTGGCGCGGGCGCGGAGGGCGCCGATGCCGCGGGCAGGGCCGCGGGCGCCGCGCCGACCTGCGGTGCCTGCGCATGCGCAACGGACATCACGCAGGCCAGGCTCACGACCGCGGCAAGCCATCGGGCCTGCTTGACCAGGGCAATGCGCATCATGCTTTCGACTCGAGCAGCATGGCCTCGAACAGCTCGGCGATGTCCGCGATCGGTTGATAAGACCCGACGTCGTTCGCGTTGACCATGCGCCTGGCGTTCAGGTAATCCTTCTTGTCGCCGAAGATGTACTTCTGCAAGGTGTGCCGGTTGGCAAAGCCTTCGCCGGTGATCATGCCGTGCGCCATGATGTCGTAAGCCACCTGGGCGTTCTTGACCAGCAGCGGATCGAACAGCAGGTCGAGCCCGCGGCGCAGCGCGACACCCGCGGCGACATAGTTGCTCCACCACGTCAGCTGCACATAGCCGCGTCCGAAATAGACCTGCTCGTCGCCGTGGAAGTTCAGGTAGGTCTTGGCGGCGGCCGCGCCAAATGCGGCACCCATCTCGGACTTCTTGCTTTGCCAGATGGTGCATCCGGTGGCGTCGACGACGAACTGGTCGCCGTCTTTCTCCACGATCCAGGCGCCACCGAAGACATTGGCCACCTGGAAGTTCTTGCTCATCGCCTTGAGCAGTTCGACGTCGGCCGAGTCAATGCGCTTGACCTTGACGGGCGCCTTGTAGCGGCGGTCGTTCGATGGCGCGATCTCGTCGATCGGGACCATCACTTCCCACACCTTGATCGTCTTGTCGATCATCACGGGCTTGCCGTCGGGACCGAGCACCGGCCGCTTGCCCTTTTCGAGCTTCGGCACCTGGACCGTCTCGCTGACGGTGTGCGCCGCCTCCCAGAACGCGGTGGCGAGCATGTAGGCCATCCAGCGGATGTCGGTCACGCGGACGTCGGCCTGCATCATCTGGATCAGGGTCCAGGCATTGAGGACGGCGGCTGCCGAAAAGCGGACACGAAAATACGGGTGCTTGTGCTTGCGCGATTCGAAGGCCGTGGCGAACCTGGCACGGTCAAAGCCGCCCGCGTGGGTGTAGTCGATGGCTGGATTCAATTGCAGTCAGAACGATCGGTTGGAGAGGGCACGAGCGCCGGCGGGGTGATTCGGATTTCGGCAACCCGTCGCGATGTCCGGCGGTGCGTCGATCCGGTGCCTGCCCGATGCCGAATCGAACGGCCGGCGATGCTAGCACCCGAATTCGACGGCACGGGAAGAAGGCGTGCTCAACCGGCGGGTGCGTTCATTCAGGTGCGAACTGACAACCCGGTCGCCGTATCCACAATCAACTTTTGATACCAAGCGTGATCGCCGCATGCCGCGGCATCGCCTGGTCGGCGCACTCCGGATTCGGATCTCATTCCATTCGAATGGGCCTTGCTCATCTTCACGTGCTTCGAAAGGCGATCGACGTGAAAGGAGCTTGAATTGGCGCGGGGGCGCACGGGCGGGAATGGCGGCGTGCTTCGCGGGCACTCAACGCTCGGCGAATCCTTGTGCGGCCGTGCGCACGCGCGCGAACTGGCCCTGGGCCAGCGCCTCCAGCGGCGTCACGCCCTGCAGCGAGGCCTTGCGCGTCAGGAAGAACTGCAGCTTGCTGGCGCCGGGCAGTTCGCCCAGGGCACGGCACACGTCTTCCAGTTGGCGGCGTTCGTAGCGGGGGTCGAGGAAAAAAGCGGGAAAGTGGCGGCGGCCCTGCACGTCGACATAGAACACGCGGTGCGCCTTGAGGGCCTTGCTGAGGGCCTGGCGCGAGAACTTCAGGCCTTCGGCCAGTGCCGCGGGGGCAATGAGCTGCCCTTCATCGACCAGCCGCTGCATGGCCTGGCCGGCCTTCTCGCGTTCGGCGGGTGGCAGCAAGGGCTCGGCGCCGGTGGCCAGGCGGCCGCGGATGGCGTCGATGCGCTCGCTCAGGTGATCGAGCTCGGCCGTCAGGTCGCTCAGCCCGACGTCCTGGGCGCGGGATTGCAGGCCGCCTTCCACCAGCGCGTCACGCGGGGCGTTGGCCACGCGCTCGGCCGCGTCGGCCAACTGCTGGGCGGATTGCCAGAACACACGGGCCGCGGCGGCGGGCTGCTTGGTGCCGGCGCGGGGCTTGGCGGCTGCGGAATCGTGGGCGGGGCTGGACATGGCGGGAAGCGAAGGCAGCGGGCGGGCGGAGTGGGCGGGAACCGCGCGGCGCGCAGCGCCATGGACGGTGCGGGCATCGTAGGGGGCGGCGCGCCACGGTGTCAACCAGGTCAACCAGGTCAACCCCCTCCACTGTGACCTGCGCCGCAGCGGCGGCGCGGGCCACCGTGGTCCGCACGGCCAGGAGGACACCGGCGGCACGGCACGGCACGGCACGGCACGGCACGGCACGGCACGGCACGGCACGGCA
>CBIHPZ010000278.1:0-5690 GCA_966211865.1 uncultured Aquabacterium sp. | reverse complement strand
CGCACGCTGGTCGACGGTGCCACCGTGCGCATCGGCAACGCGGCGCAGACCCTGCACCCGGTCGCCGGCCAGGGCCTGAACCTGGGCCTGCGCGATGCCTTCGAGCTGGTGCTGGCCTTGCGTGAATCGCGCGACGTGCGCGCGGCGCTGCGCCGCGTGGAATGGTCGCGCGGCCCCGACCGCTGGGCCATGATCGCCGCCACCGATTTCCTGGCCCGCAGCTTCACCTGGAAGCTGCCCGGCCTGCCCGCCGCGCGCGGCCTCGGCCTGGCCGCGCTGCAGGCGCTGCCGCCGCTGAAATCGCTGCTGGCGCGGCAGATGATGTTCGGGCGGCGCTGATCGCTGCCGGCCAGGGCGTCAGGCCGACAGCGGCACGGCCTCGGTCCCATCGGCCGGCGCATACCGCTGCACGCCGGGACAGACGACGTACAAGGCATCGGGTTTCAGGTCACGCCTTGAAGATCCACGACGCCATCGTCGATCTTCAAGGCGTCGACGCCATCACAACCTCCGGTGCGCCAGCGCCGGCAGCTGCCGCCGCACCTCGGCGATGCGCTCGCGGTCGATGTCGGCCAGCACCACGCCCTCGCCTTCGTCGCGGCAGGCCAGCACCTTTCCCCAGGGGTCGACGACCAGGCTGTGGCCCCAGGTGCGGCGGCCGTTCTCGTGGCGGCCACCCTGCGCCGGCGCGATCACGTAGCACTGGTTCTCCACCGCGCGGGCGCGCAGCAGCAGTTCCCAGTGCGCCTCGCCGGTCGGGTAGGTGAAGGCCGAAGGCACGCTGATCAGGTCGCAGGCGGGCCACATCAGCTTGCGGTACAGCTCGGGAAAGCGCAGGTCGTAGCAGATCGACAGGCCCACCCTGAAGCCGTCCGCGTCGAAGGCCATCGGGTTGGCGCCCGGCTCCAGCACGCGGCCTTCGTCGTAGCGCTCGGTGCCGTTGTCGAAGGCGAAGAGGTGCAGCTTGTCATAACGCGCCAAGCGAGCGCCATCGGGACCGAAGACCAGGCAGCTGTTGCGCACGCGCTCGGGGTCGTCGGTGCGCAGCGGCAGCGTGCCGCCGATGACGTACAGGCCGTGCTCGCGCGCCATCGAGGACAGCGCCTGCTGGATCGGCCCCTCGCCCAGCGCTTCGGCCACGCCCAGCTTGTCGCGGTCGTTGCGACCCAGCAGGCAGAAGTATTCAGGCAGCGCCACCAGCTGCGCGCCGGCGGCCGCGGCCTCGGCGGCCAGCCGTGCGGCGGTGGCCAGGTTGCGGTCGACGTCGGGCGTCGAGACCATCTGCAGGGCGGCGATCTTCATCGGGGTGTCCTAACGGTCAGGGGTTGCGTGGCGGCATCGAGGCGGCGGCCGCCGGCGGCACCGGCCCGACCGGCGGCGCCTCGCCGGGCTTGCGCTCGACCTGCACCACCTTCGGATCGTCCCAGCTGCCGCCGATGCGGAACTCGCGCGTGTTCGCCTCGGCCAGCGGCCCGCGCAGCAGCCATTGGCCCAGGAACGTGCCCAGCCCGACCATCGGGTGGATCGCGGCATAGGCCAGCGACGCCGCGCCGGCATTGATCTCCGGCACCACCAGCACGCGCAGGTCCTGCGTCTCGCGGTGGATGTCGGCCGAGCCGTCCATCAGCACCGCGGCCTGCACGCCCTTCAGGCGCAGGTTGTCGGTGCGGGCGATGCCGTGGTCCAGGGTCACGTCGCCGCTGACGTTGTCGAAGGCGAAGCCCTCGGCGAACACGTCGCGGAAATCCAGCGTCAGCCGGCGCGGCAGCGATTGCAGGCTGAGCACGCCCAGCAGCCGGCCCACGCCGGGATCGGCCTTCAGGAACTGGCCGCCGTCCAGCGCGATGTTGACGCGGCCGTCCAGGGTCGGGATGTCGAAGTCCAGCGGCGAGCCGGCCCAGCCGATGTGGCCGCCCAGCACGCCCTTGCCGCCGCGCACGACGTGGCCGAATCCCAGCCGCTCCAGCAGCTTGCCGCTGTCGGCGATGGCGAGCGTGAAGTCCATCGCCATGCGCCGGCGCTGCGGCGCGCCGGGCACGTAGCCCCACTGGCCGGTGGCGCTCAGGAGGCCTTCGGGCGTCTGCAGGCTCAGGTTGGACAGCCGCCATTCGCGCGCCGATTCGACGCCGCTGGCGTTGCGGTTCACCGCTTCCACCACCAGGCGCCCAAGCTTCTTGCCACGCAGCTCGAAATCCTCCACCTGGATGTCCAGTGCGGGCACGCTGGCGGGCGCGCGTTCCAGCAGGTTCTCGACGGTGGCCACCTCGGACTTCGGCAGCGCCAGGTGCGCCAGGCGGGCATGGATGCGGCCGGCGCTGGCGGGCCCGCGCGGCTCGCGGTAGTCGATCTCGCCCTGCACCTGGTCGGCGGCCACCTGGGCATGCCAAGTCTCGTCCTGGCCGCTCACTTGGTGCGTCAGCCCCAGCTTCACGCGGGACAGCTTGCGCCCGCCGAAGGCCAGTTCCTGCGCGTTCAGCTGCAGCGTGCGCGGCAGGTAGTCGGCCGGGGACATGGGCGACGCGCCGGCGCCGCCCACACCGCCACCGTGTGCCGTGGCCGGCGGCTTCAGCGCCAGCCACTCGTCCGCATCCAGGGTCACGGCGTCGATCACCGCCTGGCCGCCCGGCACCATGTCAGGCAGTGCTGCGTTGACCGCCAGCGCGCCGCGCAGCACCTGCGGCACCGGCTTCGACAGGTCGCGCTCGTAGCGCGCCTGCAGCAGGTTGCCCAGCTCCACGCGCAGCTGGTCGCGCAGCGGCACGGCGGCGCTGCGCGGGTCGGACAGCAAGGTGGTCTGCACGCGCAGCGGCCAATGCGCTTCCGGCGGCTTGCGCAGCGGCGGCGGCAGGTCCAGCGCGAAACCCACCAGCGGGCTGGTCAGCAGGAATTCGGTCTGCCCGCCCACCACGTGCAGCTGCGCGCGGTAGCTGGACTGGCCCTGCAGCCGCGCGGTCCAGCGCGCGTGCTCGGCCAGCTCGGGCGCAGCGCGCAGGCCTTCGGCCGTGGCCGCTCCGATGGCGTTGAAGCGCAGGCTGCCGTCCGGCTGGGTGCCGCCGTCGATCAGCGCGTCGCCGCCGAAGAGCCGCGTCTGCATCGTGGCCACCTGCACGCCGGTGTGCGTGAAGTCGACGCGGCCGCGCGCGGCGGCGAAGAGCGGCAGGTCGGGGCGCAAACGCACGTCGCCGCCGGGCAGCTGCACACTGCCCTTCACGGTGCTGCCGGCATGGCCATGCGCCAGCGGCAGGTGCAGGGCCAGCTTCAACTCGGCGGGGCCGGCGATGGTGGCCTTGTCCAGCGCGTGCTGGGTGAAGCCCGCCACCGGCGAAGCGGCGACATAACGCAGGAAATCAGCGGCCTCGCCGCGCGCCTGGCCTTCCAGCTCCAGCACCGCGTCATGCGCCATGTCGCGGATGCCGCCGTTCACCTCCTGCAGCTGCACGCCCCAGATGCGGCCGCGGGCGTTGCGGAATTCCATGCCGGCGCGCTCGAACAGCAGCTCGCCGCTGACGTCCGAAAACGCCGGCCACAGCGGCTCCTGGCCGGGCAGCGGCGGCACGTAGGCCAGGGTCACGCCCTGCACCTGGCCGAGCACGCGGAAGTCGCCCGACTTGCCGTCGGCATACGGAAAAGCCTTCAGGTCGCCGCGCACGCGGAACGTGGCCTGCGTGATGCGCCCCGCCAGCACCGCGCGCTGCACATAGTCGCGCGCCGTGGCTCCCACGCCCAAGGGCAGGTAGCGCACCACGCGAACGCCCTGGCCGCGCGTCAGCTTGCCGTCCAGCTCCAGCACGCCGGGGAAGCGTTCGCCCCGGCCGAAGCCGGTGCCGGGGCCGGTGTGCCAGCGCGCGCTGGCCTCGCCGGCGAGGTCCTCGTTCTCGAAGCGCGCGCCGTCCACGCGCAGGCTGATCTGCGGGGGCAGCTCGGGCTTGGGTGCGGCGGCGACGTGCCACTGCAGCTGCGCGTTGAAGCGCTTCAGCGGCAGCACCGGCTCTTCGAAGACGCCGGGGAATTCCAGTGCGCCGTCCTTGAGCTGCAGCGTGGCCTCGCCGCCGCTTTCGTTGAGGCTGAAATCCACGTCGGCCCCGCGCCAGCCGGGCCGGCCTGCACGGCCTGGTTCCGAGGCGGCCGCGGCAATCGACATCGCCTGCACCCGCGCGCGTGCCTGGTAGCGCTCGGGCGCGTCCAGCGGCCCCTGCCAGCTGGCGTTCAGGCCGCTCACCCGACCCTGGGGCGACAGCTGCGCCAGCAAGCGCCGCACACCGGCGCCCAAGGGCAGGCGCTCGGCCAGCTCGGCGGTCATCGAGAGGTCCAGCTGCTCGATCGCCAGCTCGCCGCCGGTCACCGGGTGCAGCGTGGTCACCTCGCTGGCGCGCTGCGGCTGGCGCTGCTTCCACGACAGGGACAGCTGCCCCTCCGGCCAGGCCTGGCCTTCGGCGGTGACCAGCGACAGGCCGCTGGCCACCAGCTTCACGCCATCGGCGCGCCGCTCGGCGCTGAGCCGCCCGCTGGCACGCGCCAGCGCCAGCGGCTGCAGGTCGCGCGCCAGGCGGGCCGAGATGTCGCGCAGCGCGAAGTCCAAGGTCGCGATGCGCGGCAGGCCCTGGTCGAACTCGATCCAGGCCCGCAGCGCGCCCTGGCCCTGCGCCAGCTCGAAGGGCAGGTCGACATGGCGGCGCAGCTCGGACACCGCCGCCGACGGCAGGTCGGCATGCACCGTGCCGCGCCAGCGCTGCCAGTCACCCGCGCGGGCCAGCAGCGGCTGGCGTGCGTGGGCCACGACTTTGAAGCGCTCGCCCCAAGGCGCGGGCGGCGTGGCGTCCAGCCGCAGCTCGTGCGTGCGGCCGCGGTTGCGCAGCACCAGCTGCACGTCGGTCAGCGCCAGCGGCGGCGCGGCGCGCTGTTCGTCCACCCAGCGCAGGGTGCCACCACGGATCACGAATTCATGCTGCTCGAAGAACCAGTCCGCGGCATGCTGGCCATCGCCCACGTGCTCGCCTTCGACGTCCATGCCGGCGATGTGAAGGCGGCCTTGCCCGTCGCGCCGCACCTCCAGCCGCGCACCATCGATCAGCAGCTGCTCGAAGCGCAGGCGCAAGGCCAGCAGCGACGGCACGTACAAGGCCGCCGCCACGCGCGGCAGCCGCAGCGCCTCGCGGCCGCGCGGGTCGCGCAGCACCACGTCGTGCAGTTCCAGCGCCGGCACCCAGCCCGACGAACGCACCTCGATGCGGCCAATTTGCACGGGCGCGCCCAATGCCTGGCTGGCATGCGCCTCGATGCGGGGTCGCCATTCATCGAGCCGAGGCAGAATCCCCCAATGCAAAGTCAGCCACGCGACGAGGCATAAGCTCCACGCCGCGAAGAGCGACCAGGCACCCCACTGCAAACCCTTGCGCCACCAGCGCAGGCTGCGGCGTGGCGTGGAAGCAGCGACCGTCGAAAGAGACATTGATGAGGGACCCAGCGCACGCCGCCCGCTTGACCGTCGGGCTGCCCGAACTGCCCCGCAGCCACGGTGGCTGGTCAGGGGCGCCGGGGTTTGCCGTGTACCGCGGAAGCCTTGAGGCTTTCCGGCACCGGCGGAAGTCACCGAGCCGCCGGCAGGCCCCGGCGTTCGGGGCAATCTAGCACAGGGACTCTCGCCGCTTCCATGGGTTCCGACCTCGCCCACTCCACCGTCGCTTCAACCG
>CBIHPZ010000277.1:0-5695 GCA_966211865.1 uncultured Aquabacterium sp. | reverse complement strand
TCACCCTCGATGCGCGGCGTCATGTGGCCCACGGCGGGACGAACCGGCAACAGGCTGGCCGCCGTGCCGTAGGCGCCCTGCCCTTGCGGTGCGAACGCCGGGCAGCCGGGTGCCGCCAGGCGCCCGGCAATCGTTCCAGCCGGGGGCGTTGCCGTGGCCTCCATCGAAAACAACTGCCCCAGCACCACCGGCCGGTGGTTCCAGGCGGCGGCCAGCGCCTCGTCGCCCGGCCGGGCGTCGGGAAAGCCGATGTCGTACACCTGGACCGCGGCGCCGGCGCGCGCCAGCCGCTCGGCCAGGTCCGCCATCGTGCTGCGCGGCCAGGGCCACGGCCCCACGCTGTGCAGGCTGGCTTCGTCGATGTCGACCACCACGACGCGGCGCTCCGGCCGCTGCGTGGCGCCGGCGCGCCAGGCAACATCGCCAGCCAGCGCTTCGACCTGGCGCAACGCGGCGGGTGCCTGCCACTCGACCATGGCCACCGCCACCGCCGCCAGCAGCAATGCGGCGATGCGGAAGTACCAGGGAGGGAGGGACCGGCGGGTCATGGACAGCGTGGTGGCTACGGGCGCGTGAATGTGCTGGTGCGCCGGCTCAGCGGCCGCCGATCACGCCCCAGAGCGTGCGGCCCTTGAACACGCCACCGTTGGCATTGCGTTCGAACAGGTACCCGGCTTCCTTGCCATCGGTGGAAACGACGCCCGCGACCAACTGCTCGCTGTCCCGCACCGCGAAGGTGCCGTTGCTGCGCACGATGCCGCCAGCGCGCAACTCCGAGGTGCCCGCGCTGGCCGAGGACAGGCGCAGGCCCGTGGCAAAGGTGCGCCGCGCGAAATCGATCACCAGGCTGCCGTTGTCGACGCTGGCTGTTTCGCTCTTGCTGCCCGTTTGGAACGTGGCGTAGGCGCGGTTCAGCTTGAACTCCGCGGTGGCATTCAGCGAGTCAGAAAGGACGTTGCCCGGCTGGGTTTGATTGGCGCGGAACAAGCCCACTTCACTGTCGCCGATACCCGTGTAATGGCGGCCCTCAGCAGCGATGAAGCTCGGAACCGCGAGCTGGTCGTTCGGCGCCGAAGTGGGGGTCCAGCGGCCCCAGACGAGTTGCTCGGTCGGCGCCTGGGACACCGATGAGATCGTGAAACCGGTCAGTCCGAGTGCCGCCAGGCTCGAGACCGGCTTGTTGAGGTCCGACAGCCTCTCCTTCGCAATCGTGAGCAGGTCGGCCGCCGTGCGATCGTTGGCCGAGTACGTGAGCGCCTCTCCCTGGGGTCGCTGGCCGGCGCCGTCGTCCCGCTTCGTCGCGACTGCCGCCAATGCGCTGCCTGCGGTGGGCACCAACCGGGTTCGGTCGTCTCCGGCACGCACCTCGGCCATCAGCTCGCCCATGCCGGCGGACAGCACGCGCGCCGTATCGCCGGCACAGGGGCCCAAGGCACCCGCCGTGCAGGTGGCGCTGAGCGGGCCGAGGACGATGGCGCCGTCGGCCACCGTGGCACGCACGCCCGTGGGGTCGCTCTGCACGATGAAGTCGGTGCCGCGCACGCCGATGGCGGCGATGGGGGTGTTGAGGCGGAAGCGGTTCTTGTCCGCCTCGGTGGCGGCGCCGGAGATCGAACGGCTGGTGCCCTGGTCCAGGCGCAGCCGCACTTCGTTGACCGCAGGGTTCTGCGCGTCGTACTTGTACGACTGCACTTCCAGCACGCTCTCGGGCCGCACGCTGACCGCGCCGTTGTCGACGAAGCGGATGTGGACATGGCCGTTGGCGGTGGTCTCCAGCCGATCGCCGACCATGATGGACGAACCGCGGCGCAGCACTTCGCGCACGCCATCGGCCCGCACGACCTGCGCGACGCCGATGACCAGGCTGACATGGCCCACGGCCTGCGGCTGCGCGGCAGCGGTGGCGCACGCCAGCACGCCGGCCACCAGGCCCGCCAGACCCGACAGGCGGGGCACGGCGCGCATGCGGGCGTTCAGTGCGGTCTTGATCATTGTGATTACCTCCAACGGTCGGGCAGGACGGACGCCAGCCACGATCACGGACAATGGATCATCGACGGGATGGGCAGACAGCGATGTGTCCTGCATCACACGCCGCGTCGCTATATCGAAGTACAACCCGCGCTCGATGCCGATCCTGATTCCCATCCTGCAGGGACTGCGCCTGTTCGACCGCCTGCCGGCAGAAAAGGTCGCCGAGCTGTCCGCCGAAATGAGCGAGCGCCGTGTGGAACGGCGGCAGGTCGTCATCAAGCGGGGGGAGACAGACGCCGGACTGGGGTTCCTGATCGAGGGGCGCCTGCAAGTGGTGAATTTTACGCTCGACGGCCGTGAGGTCGGCATCGAATTCATCAATGACGGCGACTTCTTCGGCGAACTCTCCGTCATCGACGGCCAACCTGCGCCTGAATACATCATCGCGGTGGCGCCGTCGCGGCTCACCTTTCTCGACCGTGATCGGGCCCGGGACCTGATGTTCTCGACGCCACGCAGCGCCGAGGCGGTGGCCACCCGCATGGCCGAGCGCATGCGCCGCACCGCCAGCCACCGGGCCGTGCTGGCGCTGCCCAGCTCCTTCCAGCGCGTGTGCGCCCAGTTGGTGTTGCTGGCCGAAAAGATGCGGGACGGCAGCATGGTGATCGTGATGCCGCCCACCCACCAGGAGATCGCGATCATGGTCAACACCAGCCGCGAGACGGTGACGCGGACGCTGCAGTTCCTGCAAGGCCTGAAGGTGCTGGCGCGCGATGGCAACCAGCTGGTGGTGCATGAGCCGAACACCTTGCAGGACGCAGCGGACGGCAAGGTGGCGCCGGCGAAGGGCTGACGGGTCGCCCAATCTCAGGCACGGCGTGGGGCCGCACCTGCGACATCGCTCCCACGAAGCGCGGCGGCCTTCTTCAGCCGTTCGGCGCGCAGCTCAGGCCGGCCGGTACTCCGGCACCACGGCCTGAAGCAGGCGGCGCACCGCGTCGTCACCCAGCCCCTGGTCGGCCGGCAGCGATCTCACCCACGCCAGCACCGCGCCCGCGTCCTCGTCGTGCAGCTGCGCCAGGCGCAGCCGGGCCACCGGCGTGGGCAGCGTGGTGTCCGCGTCGGCCAGCAGCTCCTCGTACAGCTTTTCACCCGGGCGCAGTCCGGAGAAGACGATGGGGATCTCGTCCACCGAATGGCCGGACAGCCGGATCATGTCGCGCGCCAGGTCGACGATCTTCACCGGCTCGCCCATGTCCAGCACCAGCACCTGGCCGCTTTCGCCGATGGCAGCGGCCTGCAGCACCAGGCGGGCGGCCTCGGGGATGGTCATGAAGTAGCGAATGATGTCCGGGTGCGTCACCGTGACCGGGCCGCCCGCGGCGATCTGCTCCTTGAACTTCGGGATCACGCTGCCGCTGGAGCCCAGCACGTTGCCGAAACGCACGGCGATGAAGCGCGTGCCTTCGTGCTGCCGGGCCAGCGCGGACACCACCCGTTCGGCCGCGCGCTTGCTGGCGCCCATCACGTTGGTGGGGTTCACGGCCTTGTCGGTGGAGATCAGCACGAAGCGTTCGGCCCGCGCTTCGGCCGCCGCCAGCGCGGCGTTGTAGGTGCCCAGCGTGTTGTTGCGCAGCGCGGCGGCGGCGTTGTGCTCTTCCATCAGTGGCACGTGCTTGTAGGCCGCGGCGTGGAAGACCACTTGCGGATGCCACCGTGAGAAGGCGGCGCGCAGGCCGTCCAGGTCCTTCACGTCGCCGACCAGGCGCACCAGCGGCAGCTGCGGGAACTGCGCCGACAGCGTCTGCTCGATCGAGTACAGGTTGAACTCGCTCTGCTCCAGCAGCACCAGGCGCGCGGGCCCGTACATCGCCAGCTGCCGGCAGAGCTCGCTGCCGATGGAGCCGCCGGCACCGGTGACCAGCACGGTCTTGCCCGACAGCGCCTCGGCGATGCCAGCCTCGTCCAGCTGCACCGGCTCGCGGCCGAGCAGGTCTTCCGGCTCGATGTCGCGCACGCGTTCGATGCCGGCGCGGCCGGTGTGCAATTCGGACGCCGACGGCACGGTGAGCACCGGCAGTCCCGTGGGCGCGGCCAGCTCGAAGGCACGGCGGCGCTGCGCCCCGCGGGCGGCCGGCATGGCGACGATGATGTGCGTGGCCTCGCCGCGCACCTCCCGATCCTGCACGGCCTCCAACGGACCCAGCACGTGCACGCCGCCGATGCGCGCGCCGCGCTTCGCCGGGTCGTCATCCAGCAGGCCCAGGACGATCCAGCCTTGGTGCTGGATGCCGGCCAGGAGCCGCCGAGCGGCGTCGCCTGCGCCCATCACGATGGCGCGCTTGACCTCGGCGTCGCTGCCGGTGATGCGCGAGCGCGCATGCTCGTACAGCATGCGGTAGGCCAGGCGAGCCAGCGCCAGGCCCATCAGCGCGACGACCGGGTGCAGCGCCAGCACGGCGCGCGGCACCGCGGTGAGCTGCAGCATCAGCACGACCACCGCCGAGCCCAGGCCGGCGATGGCAGCACCCAGCGCCAGGCGCTTGATTTCGCCGAAGCCGGAGAAGCGCCACAGGCCCTGCGGCACCCGCAGCCCCATGAAGACGAGCAAGTAGACGGCGACGATGCCCAGCATCACCGCGGCGTCGTAGGACGGCCGCGCGCTGAGCCAGCGCTCGAAGCCCAGGCGGAACAGGTAGGTGACGTTCCAGGCCAGCGCGATGACGAAGCCATCGATCAGCAGCGACAGGCCGACGCGGTGGCGCCGCAGGCGCGCCAGGAACTGGTCGAGCCGGACCCAGAACGTGCGGTCGCGGGCGTCTCCGAGGGCGACAGGATCGGGAGAGGTCATCGCGCAGGGCTCATCGCGGGGGCATCGCGGGCGTCATCGCCGGTCAGGGGGTCAGCGCGCGATCAGCATCCGCACCGTGCGCAGGATCACGCCCAGGTCGGACCACAGCGTGGCGCGCGCAGCATACGCGGCCTGCAGCGCGAGCTTCTTGGGCAGGATGCGTTCGACGTACTCGCGCTCGGGGTCGGCCGCGGCGGCCAGCAGCGCGGCCTCGTCGAGGTGGTCCAGCGACGCGGGGTCGGTGATGCCCGGCCGCACCGCCAGCACCTGCTCGCGCAGGTGCGGCGGGTAGTGCGCGACGTAGCGCGGCACTTCCGGCCGCGGGCCGACCAGGCTCATGTCGCCCTTCAGCACGTCGATCAGCTGCGCCAGTTCGTCGAGCCGGTGGTCGCGCAGGCGGTGGCCGATGCGGGTGATGCGGGCGTCACGGCCCACCGTCACCTCGGGGCCGCGTTTCGGCGCGTCGGCCACCATGCTGCGGAACTTGTGGATGCGGAAGAGTCGGCCGTGCCGCCCTACCCGCTCCTGCCGGAAGAAGACCGGACCGGGCGAATCCAGCTTGATGGCCAGCGCCAGCACGGCGAAGAGCGGCAGCAGCAGCAGCAAGGCGCCGCCGGCCACCAGCAGGTCGAACAGGCGCTTGGCCACGGGCTTGCGGACAGCGCGGACTTACGCGCCGAGCGACGAGCGCACCGCCGCCACCACGCGCTCGACGTCGCCGTCCGTCATGCCCGAGTAGATCGGCAGGCTCAGCATGCGTTCGTAGGCGCGCTGGCTGTGCGGGAAGTCCGCGGCTTTCAGCTGATAGCGGTCGCGCCAGTAGGGCTGCAGGTGCAGCGGGATGTAGTGCACGCTGCAGCCGATGCCCTG
>CBIHPZ010000276.1:0-5701 GCA_966211865.1 uncultured Aquabacterium sp. | reverse complement strand
CGGGCCGTCGGGCGGTCGGGCGGTCGGGCGGTCGGGCGGTCGGGCGAGAGCACAGAGCGCAGAGTGGAAGCCGAACGCGGCGCCATTGCCGCGGGGCGGTGCGCGGCCGCCTCAGCCTGTGGCGGCTTCCGCGCCCTCGCCCTCCGCGCTGGCCCGGCGCCGCCGTTCGCGGCTGTTGGCCAGGTGGGTGCGCATGGCCGCCCGCGCGGCGTCCGCGTCGCGCGCGGCGATGGCGTCGAAGATGCTCTCGTGCTCGCCGTTGACGCGCCGCAGGTAGTGGCGCTGTTCGTCGCTGGCCTCCGGCTCGGCCGCCAGCCGCGCGCGCGGGATGATGCGGGCGCCCAGCGTGGCCATCAGCTCGGTGAAGTGCCCGTTCTGCGTCGCCCGCGCGATCTCGAGGTGGAACTGGAAGTCGGCCGCCACCGCGTCGCGCCCGGCCTGGATGGCCTCGCTCACCGCGTCCAGCGCGGCGCGCATGCGGCGCAGGTCGTCTTCGCTGCGGCGCTGCGCGGCCAGCGCGGCGGCTTCGGTCTCGATGCCGATGCGCAGTTCCAGCACGGCAATGACGTCGCGCAGGGTCTCGAACTGGTCGGGGGCGATGCGGAAACCGGCGTCGCCCAGGCCCGCCACGAAGGTGCCGATGCCGTGCTTCGTCTGCACCAGGCCCGAGGCCTGCAGCTTGGAGATCGCCTCGCGCACCACCGTCCGGCTGACGCCGAACTCGGCCATGATCGCCGCCTCGGTCGGCAGCTTGTCGCCGGTGGCCAGGCGCCCGTCGCGGATGCGCTCGCCCAGCGCGTCGACCAGCTCCAGCGCCAAGGTGCGCGGACGGCGGCGCAGCGGGGTCTCGGCTTCGGTGGACGGGGACAGGAGCGGCGGGCTGTCGGGCATCGTTGTATGACGACTGATCTGGCGGTGGCGCAATGATCGCACCACCACCGCCGCCTGCGCACACGCCGCCGCGTGCGAGACAGCCGCTTGTGCGCCTTGCTCAGGCGGGGTGGGGACGCGCGGCGGACGCGTCCGCGCGCAGCGCCCACGCCGTCCAGGCCGCGGCTGCGGCATCCACGGCAGCCAGCAGCAGCACCGGCGCGGGGGCGAGCCCCAGGGCCACCAGCGTGGCCATGGCCGCGGCGGCGCCCAGCCGGCGCCACACCGACCAGCGCACCAAGGCGCCTGAACGTGACCGCGCGGCCACGATGTCGCTGGTGCCCAGCGCCAGGGCCAGCACGCCCACCAGCCGCACCCAGGGCTCGGCAGGCGGCGGCAGGCCCAGCAGTGCCAGCGCCAGCGCCGGTGCGGCGAGGAATGGCACGCCGGCGATCACGAGGTAGCAACCGAACGCGTGCAGGCTGCGTGTCGCAGCGGGGTTGGCATCGGACGTCATGTCGGGCTCCGGTGGGTGGCGATGCATCCCATTGGAGGCCGGCCGCCTGGCGGCGGCGAGGGGACGCAGGTCCCGCACGGGCGCGCCGGAGCGCCTGGCCGCGCCGGGCCGTGGGACACGCGTCCCGCCGGCCTCAGGAAAAGCCCAGCTCGCGCGCCCGCACCACCGCCTGCGGCCGCCCTTCCACCTGCAGCCGGGCGTACAGGCGCGACAGCGCGTTGCGCACCGTCTTGTCCGCCAGCCCCAGCTCGGCGGCGATCTGCAGGTTGTCGCGGCCACGCGCCACCAGCGCCAGCAGGGCCTGTTCGCGTGGGGTGAACGCCAGCCCGTCCGGCGCGCCGGCCTGGGTGGCGGGCGCCAGGAAGTCGCCGATCGCTTCACACAGGCGGTCGAACGCCGGCTCGCCGGCCAGCGGGATGTGGTTGCGGCTGCGCAGCGCCTCGAAGCGCGCGCCCGGAATGCCGGCGGCCACCTCGCGCCCGCATTCGATGGCCACCGCGGCATCGCCATCCGCATGCAGCACCAGCGTCGGGCAGCGGACGGCGGCCAGCTCGGACCGCACGTCCAGCGCCAGGCGCGAGCGGAAGAAGGCGGCGGCACGCGCGCCGTCGCAGGACAGGCGCTGCTGCTCGTTCAGCGCGGCCGCCTGCTCCGGCGTGGCATCGGGGATCAGCGTGGCGGTGAGGAACTGCTGCACCGGGGCCTGCCGCACGCCCCAGCCGCGTTCGATCAGCACCGCCTGCGCCTCCAGGTAGGCGCGCTGCCCGTCGCCCAGCGCGCGGTGCAGCAGGCCGTGCGAATAGGCGCCCAGCAGCACCAGCCGGTCGACCCGCTCGGGGTGCCGCGCGGCGAAGGCGATGGCCGGTGCCGCGCCGCCCGACATGCCGAAGAGCGACAGCCGCGCCAGCCCGGCGGCGTCGGCCACCGCGGCGATCTCCTCCAGCGCGGCTTCCACGCCCGGCGCGCTGCCGTCGGCCTGCGACAGGCCGCTGCCGCGCTCGTCATAGCGCAGCACCGTGGCGTGGCGGCCCAGCTGCTCCAGCCAGGGACGGAACAGCGCCGACGTGGCGTCGTGCTCGACGTGCGACAGCCAATGCCCCGTGCGCAGCAGCACCGGCCCGCGGCCCGAGCGCGCCCAGGCCAGGCGCGCCCCGGAAGGCAGGTGCGTGAACCGCAGGTCCTGGTTCAGCACGGCGGAAGGCATGGGGCGACTGTAGGACCGGGCCTGGGAAATGGCGACGCCGGGCGCCGCCTGGCGAATCACGCGCCGGCTTGCGCCACCAGGTCGGCCATGGCCTCGGGCGCGATCAGCGCACCGCGGTGCTGGATGACGCGGCCGGCCACGCGGTTGCCGAAGCGGGCGGCGTCCACGGCGGTGGCGCCGGCCAGCCGGCGGCTGAGGTAGCCCGCGGCAAAGGAATCGCCCGCGGCGGTGGTGTCCACCACGCGCGGCACCGGCTCGGTCGGCGCCTCGGCCCAGAGGCCGTTGCTGCGCACCAGGGTGGACGCGCTGCCGCGCTTGACCAGCAGCTCCGGTGTCGGCAGCGCCCGCGCGGCGGCAATGCCGTCGTCCAGCGTCGGCAGGCCCATCAGGGCCTGGTGGTCGTCGGCGGTCACGAAGGCCAGCGAGGCCTGCGCAAAGGCGCGCCGGAACACCGCCTGCGCCTCGGTCAGGTCACCCCACAGGCGCGGGCGGAAGTTGTTGTCGAAGGCCACCACCGCGCCGCGCGCGCGCATCGCGCCCATCAGCGCCAGCAGCCGCTCGCGGCCCGCCGGCGGCAGGATGGCCAGGCTGATGCCGCTGAGGTACAGCACGTCGAATTCGCCGGCGCGCGCCTCCAGGGGCGAGGGCTCGCCGTCGAAGTAGGCCTTGGCCGCGCTGTGGTCGCGCCAGTAGCTGAAGCGCCGCTCGCCGGCCGCGTCCACCTCGATCAGGTACAGCCCAGGCATGCGGCCCGGAATGCGGCGCACCAGGCTGACACCCACCTGTTCCGCCTGCCAGCGGGTGAGCAAGCCCTCACTGAAGCTGTCCTCGCCCAGGCCGGTGGCGTAGTCCACCTGCACGTGGCCGCCACCGAGGCGGGCCAGGTACACGGCGGTGTTCAAGGTGTCGCCGCCGAAGCCCTGGTGCATGGCACCGAAGGCCTCGCCCTGCAGTTCCAGCATGCATTCCCCAACGATCGCGACGCGCTGAACCGGAGCCATGAACTGCCTTTCGTGAGCGGAGCTGTCGCCGTATTGGAGCGCATGACGCCGCGTCCAGTCCGCCGCCGGGGCGCGCCGCGCCGCCACAGGCGGAAGGCCCGCGGGCGAACCGCCGGGCGAACAAGGAAGCGAGCCCCGGGCAAGGGAAATCCCTGTTGGCGTCAGCCGCCACCCCGCCGACCATCCTGATGTTGTACGACAACTGATGACTAATGAGCCCGACCAGCTTCCCCTTCCAACGCCTGCTGCTCACCGGCGCTGCCGGCGCCCTGGGCAAGGTGCTGCGCCCGCGCCTGAAGGCCCACTGCGCGGCGCTGCGCCTGTCCGACCGCGCCGACCTCGGCAACGCCGCGCCGGGCGAGGAACTGCAGCCCGCCGCGCTGGAGGACCGCGAGGCCGTGATGTCCCTGCTGCGCGGCGTGGACGCGGTGGTGCACCTGGGCGGCATCTCGGTGGAAGCCGCGTGGGCGCCGATCCAGGCCGCCAACATCACCGGCGTCTATCACCTGTATGAAGCGGCCAGGCTGAACGGCGTGCGCCGCATCGTGTTCGCGAGTTCCAACCACGTGGTGGGCTTCTACCGCCAGCACGAGGTGATCGATGCGCTGGCGCCGCCGAAGCCCGACACGCTGTACGGCGTCAGCAAGGCCTTCGGCGAGAACCTGTCGCGCATGTACTGGGACCGCTACGGCATCGAGACGGTGTGCCTGCGCATCGGCAGCGCCATGCCCGAGCCGCAGAACCGCCGCATGCTGGCCACCTGGCTGAGCTACGACGACCTGGAACGGCTGGTGGTGGCCTCGCTCACCGCGCCGGACGTGGGCCACAGCATCGTCTACGGCATGAGCGACAACACCACCACCTGGTGGGACAACCGCCTGGCCGCGCACATCGGCTTCCGGCCCCAGGACAGTTCCGAACCCTGGCGCGCGGCGCTGGAGGCCAAGCAGCCTGTCTTCGACCCGAAGGACCCGACGCGCCTGTACCACGGCGGGGCCTTCGTGCAGCACGGCCCCTATGACGATTGACTGACGACGGACGCCGCGGCGGCGCCCGCTTCGTGCGCCACCGTGGCGCGGTCCCACGCGCCACCACCGCGGCGCCCCGCCCCATCGACCCACCAAGGAGACCCCCGATGAAGACCTGGTTCCACACCGCGCTGGCGCTGGCCGCCGCTGCCGCGTTCAGCAGCGCACAGGCCACTGAATTCCGCTCGTCCGACGTGCACAACAGCGACGACTACCCGACCGTGGCCGCCGTCAAGCACATGAGCGAGCTGATTGCCAAGGCCAGCGGCGGCAAGCACAAGATCAAGGTGTTCAACAAGGGCGCGCTGGGATCCGAAAAGGAAACGATCGACCAGGTGAAGATCGGCGCGCTGGACATGACGCGGGTCAACATCAGCCCGATGAATTCCATCTGCGCCAAGACGCAGGTGCCGACCATGCCCTTCCTGTTCCGCTCGGTCGAGCACATGCGCCACGCGCTGGACGGCCCCGCCGGCGAGGAGATCCTGAAGAGCTGCGAAGAGCAGGGCTTCATCGGCCTGGCCTTCTACGACTCCGGTGCCCGCTCCATCTACGGCAACAAGCCGGTGAAGACGGTGGCCGACGCCAAGGGCATGAAGATCCGCGTGCAGCAGAGCGACCTGTGGGTGGCGCTGGTCAGCGCGATGGGCGCCAACGCCACGCCGATGCCGATCGGCGAGGTGTACACGGGCCTGAAGACCAAGCTCATCGACGCGGCCGAGAACAACATCCCCAGCTACGACGGCTTCAAGCATTACGAGGCGGTCAAGTACTACTCGAAGACCGAGCACTCGATGGCGCCCGAGATGCTGCTGATGAGCAAGGTGGTGTGGGACAAGCTGCCCAAGGCCGAGCAGGACATGATCCGCGCGGCCGCCAAGGAATCGGTGGCCTTCCAGCGCAGGAAGTGGGATGAGCAGGAGGCCAAGTCGCTGGCCACGGTGAAGGCCGGCGGCGCCGAGATCATCGAGGTCGACAAGAAGAGCTTCCAGGCCGTCATGCAGCCGGTCTACGACAAGTTCATGACCACGCCGGACCTGAAGCGCCTGGTGAAGGCGATCCAGGACACGCCATGAGCGCC
>CBIHPZ010000275.1:0-5721 GCA_966211865.1 uncultured Aquabacterium sp. | reverse complement strand
GCCGCTTCCGAAAGCCAGCATGCCGCACATCGCCAACGACCCTGCCGATGAACCCGCACACGCGCTGCAGCCCGGCGACAGCGCCGCGCTGGAACGCCTGCTGCAGCGCCGCTACAGCTGCCGCGGCTTCCTGCCGCAGCCGGTGGCGCCCGAACTGATCGAACGCGTGCTGGCGCTGGCACAGCGCACCGCGTCGTGGTGCAACGCGCAGCCCTGGCAGCTGGTGGTCACCAGCGGCGAAGCGACCGAGCGCTTCCGCAGCGCGCTGTACGAAGAGATGCAGCGCAGCAGCGACGAGCCGCCCGACTTCGCCTGGCCCACCGCCTACCGCGACGCCTACCAGGCGCGGCGGCGCGAATGCGGCTTCGGGCTCTACGACGCGCTGGGCATCGCGCGGGGCGACCGCGCGGCATCGGCGGCGCAGGCGATGCAGAACTTCCGCCTGTTCGGCGCGCCGCACGTGGCCATCGTCACCACGCCGGCGGACCTGGGCGTCTACGGCGCGGTGGACTGCGGCGCCTACGTGCAGAACTTCATGCTGGCCGCCACCAGCCTGGGGCTGGCCACCATCGCGCAGGCGGCCTTGGCGACACGGCCGGCCTTCATCCGCCGCCACTTCGGCCTGCCGGAAGACCGGCGCATCGTCTGCGGCATCTCCTTCGGCCACGAGGACCCGGCGCACCCCGCCAATGCCTTCCGCACCACGCGGGCGGACTGGCACGGCGAGGTGACCTGGCTGGATCGCTAGTGCGTCAAAGGCGCGGCCACGACAGGCTGGGCGGAGTCGCGTCGGCCCAGCTGCTGCACCAGCCGCAGCGCGTCGAGCGACATGATGCTATTGCCTGAAAGGAGCGGCCCAGGCGGGACGCTCGAGGCGCGTTCCTGCAGCGGCTGAGGCGGCGCGATCGTCAGCCCTGCCACGCGCGCACGAACTCGGCCGCGCGGCGGGCCACGTCGTCCACGCCGCGGCCCGGCGCGTACAGCGCCGATCCCAGCCCGAAGCCGCTGGCGCCGGCGGCACGCCAGGGCGCCAGCACCTCGGGCGTGATGCCGCCCACCGGCAGCAGCGGCAGGTTGGGCGGCAGCACCGCGCGCATGGCCTTCATCACCGCGGGGGTCACCAGTTCAGCGGGAAAGAGCTTCAGCGCATCGGCACCGGCGTGCAGCGCGGCAAAGGCCTCGGTCGGCGTGGCCACGCCGGGCACGCACACCAGGCCGGCGGCCTTGGCGGCGCGGATCACGGTGGTGTCGGCATGCGGCATCACCGCCAGGTCGGCGCCGGTGGATGCCAGGCGTTCGACCTGCTCCACGGTGGTGACCGTGCCGGCGCCCACCAGCGTGGCCGGCGCGCAGCCGCGGCGCAGGATGGCGATGGACGCGAAGGGATCGGGCGAGTTCAGCGGCACCTCGATCAACCCGAAGCCGGCCTGTTCCAGCGCGGCGCCATGGGCCGCGGCTTCTTCGGGCTGGAGGCCGCGCAGGATGGCCACCAGCGGCAGGCGGGCCAGGGCGGCGGCGAAGCGTTCTTGACGGTCTGGTTTCATGGGGTGGGGGCCTTGCAGCGGTTCTGGAGCGGCGGGCATGCCTGTGGAGGCCGGGAACGGATGAGCATGGACCTCACGAATCCAGCCCGGCCTGTTGCGCCAGGCGCCACAGCCCGGCGATGGCGGTGTTGCCGTGCACGGCGGCGGGCTGGATGCCAAACGCCTGAAGTGCGCGGCCATAGCGGCGGCACAGCGCGGGGTCGCCCACCAGCACCAGGGGCGCGGCGGCGCCGTGCAGGCCGGCGCACAGCTCGTGGCCGATGAGCAGGCCGGACAGGTAATCGGGCAGCGCCTCGGCGCGCACGCGGCCGGTGAGGCCCAGCGTGCGCACCGCGAAGAGCTGCGCGCCCAGGTCGCTGCCCGTGCTGGCACGCGCGGCGGCCACGCCGGCGTCGAAGGCCTCCGGGTGCTCGCCGCCGTCGTCGCTGGCCGGCATCAGGCGGCCCAGCACCGAATGCTGGCGCAGCACCGCGTACAGCTCGCCGGTGATGCGGGTGCGGAAGCCGGCGACGCGGCCGTCCTGCAGCCGCACCCATTTGGAATGCGTGCCGGGCATCAGCACCGTGGCGTGCGCCGCGCGCGCCGGGTCCAGCGCCAGCAGGCCGGCGAGCTGGGTTTCCTCGCCGCGCATCACGTCGGGCGTGGCGCCGGCCGGCTCGTCGAGCAGGCCGGGCACGATGTGCAGCGGCGTGCCGGCGGGCGTGTCGACGCTGACGGTGTGGCGGTGAAGCTCGGCCAGCGTGGCGGGGCAGGGCACGTAGCGCGCTTCACGCCAGCCGTGCGCGCTGCCCACCATGCCGCAGGCGATGGCGGGGCGGCGCAGCGCCAGCCAGTCCCCGGCCAGCGCTTGCAGCGCGGCGCCGAACACCGGCGCGCCGCCGACCAGGCGCGAAGCGCCGTCGTCGCTGCCACGCTCGGCCAGCACCTGCCCATCGTCCCCGAGCAACCAGGCCCGCAGGCGGCTGCTGCCCCAGTCGATGGCGATGAGGCGCGCGGCCGCGCATGTGTCGGGTGAAAGCGGCGGATGCATCCCGACACTCTGCCACGCCGGGGCCGCGGGATGCGGGTGCGAGGATTGCTCCAACGCCCGCGCGCCGCGCGGCGCGCATTCGAGGAGATGTCATGAACCCGTTTCGTCTTGTCCGGGCCTTCGGGTCCGCCGTGGCCGCCGCGGCGGTGCTGGCTGCCGTGGCACCGGCCGCGTCCGCGGCCAACCTGGGGTCGCCCACGACCTACAGCAACCTGGTGTGGTCCACGTCCTTCACCGCGCCCGGCCTCACCGGCTGCTCGCAGCTGGTGATCGATGCCACCGGCGACCTGGTGCGCAGCGACGCGCTGGTGCTGTACGGCGCACTGAACTGCAACAACGGCGTCTATGGCGTCACCGGCAGTGTCTTCACCGCCTCCGACAACACGCTGCACCTCACGATGATGGTGGCGGGCTACACCGTGTCCTGCCCGCGCATCGCCGGCTATGCGGGCAACTGCACGGTGTACGACGCGGACTGGGTGTCACGCGGCACGGGCGTGATCCAGCTGCTGTGAAGCGGCGCGCAAGGGCGGCGCGGGCCGCGATGGCGGGAGCGGGACTGGTCGTCCTGACCGTGGCCCTGGCGGGCTGCGGCGACGCACGGCACGAGCCGGTGCGCGTGATCGCGCAGCCACGGGCGGAGCCGCCACCCACCGCGCCGCCGCCGGTGCTGCCGCCTTCCGCGCCGGCGCCGGCGATGCCGGTGGCTTCGGCCCCGCCCGCGCCGCCCGCGCGCGGGCTGGATGCCGCGCCACGGCCCGGCCTGGTCAGCAGCACCCCGATGCAACGGGCCTGGCAGCCCGGGCAGCCGAATGGCAATGCCGACTTCCGCGCGGCGCTGGAAGCGCGGCAGAACACGCGCGGGCAGCCGGCGGCGCAGCCCTGAGAGGCTTGGAGCGGGTGCTGCACGGCTGTGGGTCGGCTCGGGCGGCTGGACGGGTTCCGAGCCCTGTCGAGCGTGCGAGCGGGCACCGGCGGCACCGGCCGGCAAGTCGGAGAAGGCCGACAAGGCTTCAGCGCACTTTCCGTCGCGCGCGGGCAGGGCGCTTCGCTACCTTGTGGCCCAGGGCGCCGCGGCCGGCATCGCCGGCTGGTGGCTCCCGCCAACGCTGAAGACGAGGTCGCCATGAACAAGCTCTGGCCGCAGTCCTGGGTCGCCGCACTGCTCGTGGCGCTCTTCGCCGTGGTGGGTGCGCCCGCCTGGGCCGATCCACCGTACCGCGTGATGCAGCTGGCCCACGCCAGCGGCGCGGTCAGCTTCCAGCCAGCGTCCACGGACGATTGGCTGCGCGCCACGCCCAACCGTCCGCTGGTGCCGGGTGACGCCCTGTGGCTCGACGACGGCGCCCGCGCCGAGCTGCGCACCACCGGCGCCGCCGTCCGCCTGCAGGAGCACACCAGCGTCGAGCTGCTGAACCTGGACGACCGCATCGCACAGCTGCGGCTGTCGCAGGGGACGCTCATTTTGAGCGTCAGGCGCATCGGCGCCGGCCAGGTGATCGAGATCGACACGCCCAACCTCGCCTTCCGCCCCGACCGCCCGGGCCTGTACCGCATCGACGTGGCGCCCAGCGGCGAATGGACCGACGTGGCGATGCGCCGCGGCGCCGCGCGCGCCTTCGGCGAAGGCCAGGCGTTCACGCTGGCCGAAGGCCGCACGCTGCGCTTCTACGGCAGCAACCTGGCCGATTACGACAGCTTCGCGCTGGCGCCGCGCGATGCCTTCGACCGCTGGTCCAGCGAGCGCGACCGGCGCTGGGACAACGCGGTGGCCGCGCGCTACGTCTCGCCCGAGCTCATCGGCTACGAGGACCTCGACGGCTACGGCCGCTGGCAGCGCCATGCGCAGTACGGCTCGGTGTGGATTCCCGAACGCCTGCCGGCCGGCTGGGCGCCGTACCGCGAGGGCCACTGGGCCTGGATCGAGCCTTGGGGCTGGACCTGGATCGACGACGCGCCCTGGGGCTTTGCGCCATCGCACTACGGCCGCTGGACCCGCGTGGACAGCGCCTGGGCCTGGGTGCCGGGGCCGGTGCGCGTGCGGCCGGTGTATGCGCCGGCCATGGTGCAGTTCGTCGGTTCCGGCATCGGCCCCAGTGCGCAGGTGGGCGCTTCATTCAACATCGGCGGCGTCGCCGCGGTGGCGTGGTTCGCGCTGGGGCCGCAGGAGGTGTACCGCCCGGCCTACACCGTCAGCCGCGATTACCTGCGGGCGGTCAACGTCGGCAATGCGCTGATCCCGCCGGCGCGCATCACGAACATCACCGTGAACAGCACGCAGGTCACCAACGTCTACGTGAACCCGCGCCAGGGCGCGCTGGTGGCCATGCCGGCGGCCGATTTCGCGCGCGCGCGCCCGGTGGCGCCGGTGGCCTTGCGCGTGGCGCCGCAGGACCTGCTGCGTGCGCCGGTGGCCAGCGCGCCGCCCGCGCGGCCCAGCCTGGCCAGCATCGTGGGTGCCGCACCGGCGGCGCCGAACCGGCCGCCGCGTGAAGCCTTCGAGCGGCGGGTGATCGCGCGTGCCGCGCCACCGGCGCTGCCCGCGCCACTGTTGGCGGAGGCCGAGCGCGGACGGCCCGCCGAGGCGGCCCGCGCCCCGGTGCAGACGGCACCGCGCCAGCCGGCGCCGGCGGTGCGCGTGGTGCAGGCGCCGCAGGCCGCCGTTCCCTTGCCGCGTGCCGACCAGCGGCGCGCGGCGCGTGCCGAGGAACGCGCCGCCGATGCGTCGCGCCCGGTTCGCGGCCGTCCGCCCGAGCCGCAGGCCCCGGCGCAGCCGCCGCGCCCACCGGTGACCGCGCAGGCGCCGCTGGAGCGGGCGCAGCAGCCGCGGCTGCCCGCGGAACCGGCGGCGCAGCGGCGCGTGCCGCCTGAAGTCCGGCTGCAGGCGGAGCGCGAGGCGCCACAGCAGCAGGCCCGACAGCAGGGCCAAGCACAGGCGCAACAACAGGCCCAGGAGGAAGCGCAGCGGCAGCGCGGCCAACGACGGGCTCAACATCAGGCCGAAGAACAAGCCCAACAGCAGGCCCGAGAGCAGGCCCAACAGCAGGCCCAGCGGGAAGCGCAGCAGCGGGCCCAGGAGCAGGCCCAGCACCAAGCCCAGCAGCAACAAGCCCAGCAGCGGTCGGCACGGCAGGCGCAGCAGGAAGC
>CBIHPZ010000274.1:0-5722 GCA_966211865.1 uncultured Aquabacterium sp. | reverse complement strand
GCCACGCCGCGGATGTTGTCGGCCGCGGGCGAGCACAGGAACACCGCGAGTTCGGCCAACTGCTCCGGCGTCGTGAACTGCAGCGAGGGCTGCTTCTCCGCCAGCAGCTGCTTCTTCGCTTCCTCGTCCGAGATGCCGGCTTGCGCCGCGCGCGCGTCCACCTGCTTCTGCACCAGCGGCGTCAGCACCCAGCCGGGGCAGATGGCGTTGATGGTGATGCCCGTGGTCGCGTTCTCCAGCGCCACTGATTTCGTGAAGCCGACGATGCCGTGCTTGGCCGCCACGTAGGCCGACTTCTGTGCCGAAGCCACCAGGCCGTGCACGGAAGCGATGTTGAGGATGCGGCCCCAGTTGCGCTGCTTCATGCCCGGCAGCGCCAGGCGCGTGGTGTGGAAGGCCGAGGTGAGGTTGATGGCGATGATCGCGTCCCAGCGCTCGGGCGGGAAATCTTCCACCGGCGCCACGTGCTGGATGCCGGCGTTGTTCACCAGGATGTCCAGGCTGCCGAATTCTGCTTCGCACGCATGGACCATGGCGGCGATCTCGTCGGGCTTGCTCATGTCGGCACCGTGGTAGGTGACGCGGCCGCCCAGCGCGGCCACCTCGGCCTTCGCGCCTTCGACGTCGCCGAAGCCATTGAGCATGATGTTGGCGCCCTGCTTCGCCAATGCGAGGGCCATGCCGAGTCCGATGCCACTCGTCGATCCGGTGACGAGGGCGGTCTTTCCATTGAGCATCTGCATCTCCGTCCGTTGTTACGATGATTATGTTCAAGGAGTCCTGAATCGTGACTGAACCCCGCCTGAAGCATGTGCAGTGCCTGGACACGCGTGGCCTTCACCGCATGGCGTACTGGGAGTGGGGCGATCCCGCCAACCGCCGCGTGGTCGTCTGTGCGCACGGCCTGTCGCGCCAGGGCCGCGATTTCGACACGCTGGCGCGCGCGCTGTGCGACACCTGGCGCGTGGTCAGTGTCGACGTGGTCGGCCGTGGCCAGTCCGATTGGCTGGCGGATCCGATGGGCTACGGCATTCCGGGCTACGTGGCCGACATGGTGACCCTGCTGGCGCGGCTGGATGCGGAGTCGGTGGACTGGGTCGGCACGTCGATGGGCGGGCTGATCGGCCTGGGCCTGGCGGCCCTGCCGCAATCGCCGCTGCGGCGGCTGGTGCTCAACGACGTCGGGCCGACGGTGGAGTTTGCTTCCCTGCAGCGCATCGGCACCTACCTGGGCCTGCCCGCGCACTGGGCCACGGTGGACGAGGCCGCCGACGCGCTGTGGGCCATCTCGCAAAGCTTCGGCCCGCACACGCGCGAGCAATGGATCGAGCTGACGCGGCCGCAGCTCAAGCCCGATGGCGACGGCTTCAAGCCGCACTACGACCCGGGCATCGCGGTGCCGTTCAAGGCCATCACGCCCGAGGTGGCCAAGGCCGGCGAGGCCATGCTCTGGCAGGCCTACGACAGCCTGCGGCTGCCGGTGCTGCTGCTGCGCGGCGCGCAGTCGGACCTGCTGTCGCACGACACCGCGCAGCTGATGACGCAGCGCGGGCCGAAGGCGCGGCTGGTGGAATTCCCCGGGGTGGGCCACGCGCCCACGCTGGTGGCACCGGACCAGGTGGCCGCGGTGTCCGACTTCCTGCGTTCCCCATGAAGACCCGCGCGGTGGCCACGCCGCACGACGCTGCGGCGATCGTGCGCCTGTCCGACAGCGACCTGGCTCCCGCCGGCCCGGCCGACGCGCCGGGCGCGGAAGACCACGGCACCGCGGCGCTGCTGCGCGCGCGCGCCTTTGCCGAACCGCTGCTGGCCGGCCAGCGGCTGGACACCGGTGAAGAGGCGCTGTCGCATGCCGATGGCGTGGCGGCGATCCTGCAGGGCATCGGCGCGGCCCCGTCGATGCGGGCCGCGGCTTATCTGGTTTATGCGGGCGACTACCTGCAGCGGCCCGAGGAGATGGTGGCCAAGGCCTTTGGCGAGAGCTACGCCGGCCTCGTGACGCACACCCGCAAGCTGGTGCAGATCCAGCGTGCCGCGCGCGAGGCGCAGGTGGAGGAAGAGCAGCGCGCGCAGCAGACCGAGCGCGTGCGCAAGATGCTGCTGGCCTTCTCGCGCGACCTGCGCGTGGTGCTGCTGCGCCTGGCCTCGCGCCTGCAGACGCTGCGCTGGTACGCCGCCACCAAGAACCCGTGCCCCGCGCTGCTGGCCCAGGAGACGCAGCAGGTCTTCGCGCCGCTGGCGAACCGGCTGGGCATCTGGCAGATCAAGTGGGAACTGGAGGACCTGGCCTTCCGCTTCCTGCAGCCGGAGACCTACAAGCAGGTGGCACGGCAGCTGGCCGAAACGCGGGTGCAGCGCGAGCGCAGCGTGGAGGCGGTGCGCAAGCAGCTGGCCGACGAGCTCGCGGCCGTCGGCATCCACGCCGAGGTGCAGGGCCGCCCCAAGCACCTGTACAGCATCTGGAAGAAGATGCGCGGCAAGAGCCTGGGCCTGGAGAAGGTCTTCGACGTGCGCGCACTGCGCGTGATCGTGGCCGACGTCCATGCGTGTTATGCCGCGTTGTCGCGCGTGCACGAGCGCTACCGCGCCGTGCCCGGCGAGTACGACGACTACATCGCGAGGCCGAAGCCGAACGGCTACCAGTCGCTGCACACCGTGGTGCTGGGCGACGATGACCGGCCGGTGGAGGTGCAGATCCGCACCGCCGCGATGCACGAGCATGCCGAGCACGGCGTGGCCGCGCACTGGGCCTACAAGGAGGCCGGCACCAAGGGCTACGGTGGCGTCAGCGCCGCGGGCGATTTCGAGGAACGGGTGGCGGAGGCGCGCAAGGCGGTGCTGCGCCAGCTGCTGGCCTGGGAACGCGACCTGGCGGGCCAGGCCGAGGCGGCGGCCGGTCCGTCCTTCGAGGACCGCATCTACGTCTTCACGCCGCAGGCCGCGGTGATCGAGTTGCCGGCCGGCGCAACGCCGATCGACTTTGCCTACAGCCTGCACACCGACCTCGGCCACCGCTGTCGCGGCGCGCGGGTGGACGGCGTGATGGTGCCGCTGAACACCCCGCTGGCGAACGGCCAGACGGTCGACATCATTGCAGCCAAAGAGGGCGGCCCTTCGCTGGACTGGCTGAATGCGGAACTGGGTTTCCTCAAGGGCCACCGTGCCCGTGCCAAGGTGCGCGCCTGGTTCAACGCCCAGGCCCTCAGCGCCACCGTGGCGCGCGGCCGCGAGCTGGTGGAAAAGCTGCTGCAGCGCGAAGGCCGCACGGCGCTGAAGCTGGACGACCTGGCCGCGCAGCTGGGCTTCAAGGGCGCCGACGCCTTGTTCGAGGTCGTCGGCAAGGACGAGTACTCGCTGCGCCACATCGAGAACCTGCTGAAGCCGGCCGAGCCGCCGGCGCCGCAGGCCGAAGCCATTTCCCTCAAGCGCGCACGCGGCACCGAGGGCGGCGTGCTGGTGGTGGGCGTGGAATCACTGCTGACGCAGCTGGCGCGCTGCTGCCGCCCGGCGCCCCCCGATGCGATTGCGGGTTATGTCACGCGCGGCAAGGGCGTGGCCATCCACCGCGCCGGCTGCAGCAACTTCCGCCACATGGCCGACCAGCAGCCCGACCGCGTGATTCCGGTGGCCTGGGGCGATACGCCGAAGGACCGCGAGGGCGTCTACCCGGTGGACGTGCTGGTGGAGGCTGCCGATCGCTCGGGCCTGCTGCGCGACATCTCCGAGGTGTTCACCAAGGACAAGCTCAACGTGATCGGCGTGCACACCCAGTCGGTGAAGGACGTGACCGGCGGCACCGCCTTCATGACCTTCACCGTCGAGGTGAGCGATGCGAACCGGTTGGGTTCGGTGCTGCGGGTCGTGGCACAAATTCCAGGGGTGCGACGCGCAAGAAGGCGATGAGCGCAAAAAGCCATGCTATAGTGCGAGGCTCTGCAGGCGCGTAGCTCAGCTGGTTAGAGCACCACCTTGACATGGTGGGGGTCGTTGGTTCGAGTCCAATCGCGCCTACCAACAAGCAAGCCCCGAACGATCTGGTGTCGTTCGGGGCTTCGTCGTTTCTGGCACTGCAATAACCCGGGCGATTGGCGGCAGTGCGGGCCCGTTCGCCCGGCGCATCAGTCCAGGCTGATGTTCTTGCGCTTGACGAGTTCGGCATAGAGCCGCGACTTCTGCTGCGCCTGGCGCTCGATCTCCGGCGGAGCCCAGCCCAGCGTTTCGAAGGCGAAGTTGTCGAAGCGCGCCTTGATGTCCGGATCGGCCAGGGCCTTCTGCACATCGGCGTTGATCTTTGTCTGCACCTCGGAAGGCAGCCCGCGTGGGGCGACCAGCACGACGAAGGAACTGACCTCCAGTTCGGCCGGACCGCCGGCCTCCGCCACGGTAGGTACCTGAGGCATCTGCGGCAGGCGCTTGGGGGCGGCGACGGCGAGGTAGCGCAGCTTGCCCGCCTTGTACGCGCCCTGGCTGGACGGCAAGGAGGCAAAGGACCAGGCGACGTCACCCGCGCCGACCGAGGTGAAGAGCTGCGACACCTCCCGGAAGGGCACGTGCTGCATCGGCGCTGCGCCCAGCAGTTCCAGTTGCTCGGCGCCCAGGTGCCCGGGACTGCCGACGCCCCAGGAGCCGAAGGTGACCTGGCCCGGCGCGCTCTTGGCCGCGCCGACGAGGTCGCCCATGGTCTTCCACTTCGATTCGCTGGACACGGCGACCAGGAAGGGCGTGCGGAACAGCGTGGTCACCGGCTCGAAGGTCTTCATGGTGTCGAAGCCGCGCGCCTTGTACAGGTGCGGCAGCGCGGCCAGGTGTTCGCTGTCCAGCTGCAGCAGGGTGTAGCCATCGGCCGGGGCGCGCTTGGCCATGTCGATGGCGATGAAGCCGCCGCCGCCCGGGCGGTTGTCGACCAGCACACGCTGGTTCCAGGCCTTGCCCAGCTTGTCGGCGACCAGGCGCAGCACCGCGTCCGGGCCGCTGCCCGGGGCGAAGGCGGTGACGATGGTGACGGGCTTGGACGGGAAGGCGTCGCTCGCTTGTGCGATCGGGGCGGTGAACAGCATGGCCGCGGCCAGGCCGCAGAGAAGGGTGCGCATCGAATGTCTCCTTGAGTAGTGGATGAAATGAGCGGCCATCAGGCGTGCGCGGGCTCGGGCGGCCCGACATGCAGCACGATCTCGCCCACGCCGGCGATGTGGCCGTCGATGCGGTCGCCCGGCAGCACGGGCCCCACGCCTTCCGGCGTGCCGGTGAAGATCAGGTCGCCGGGCTGCAGGCGATAGAAGCGCGACAGGTCGGCGATCAGCTCCGGCACGCTCCAGATCAGCTTCGACAGGTCCGAGCGCTGGCGCAGGCCGCCGTTGACGCTCATCGCCAGTTCGCCGCTGTCCAGGACGCGGCCGGGCATGGGCACGATGGGGGAGACGACCGAGGACTGCTCCACGTCCTTGCCCAGGTCCCAGGGCCGGCCCTGTTCGCGCGCGGCCAACTGCAGGTCGCGGCGCGTCATGTCCAGGCCGCAGGCGTAGCCGTAGATGAGCTTCGGCGCATCGGCGACGCTGACCTGGAAGCCCGTCGCGCCGATGACCACCACCAGTTCCATCTCATGCTGGAAGTCCTGCGTCGCGGCCGGGTAGGGCACGGTGGCGCCGGATTCCGCCAGCGTCTGCGGCGACTTGGTGAAGTAGAAGGGCGCGGACGATGCCTTGTCGACCGGCCGGCCCATTTC
>CBIHPZ010000273.1:0-5738 GCA_966211865.1 uncultured Aquabacterium sp. | reverse complement strand
ACTCCGCGTCCTTGGGCGTCGCCAGCCGCAGCAGCACACGCAGCGCGGTGGGCTCCATCACGAGGCGTGCCCGGGCTCGCCGGCGATGGGCACCGGCACGCCGGTGAGGATGCCGCGGTAATGGCGCAAAGGCGCGCCGATGTGGATGCCGTCGGCGTGCATCGACAGCGCGCGGATGGTCCGCTCGTGCGCGCTGCCGCGCTTCTTCACCACCGAGATGGCCTGCCGCACCTCGCCCTCCAGTTCGTAGAAACGCAGCAGCACCACGGTGTCGGCGAGGTAGCTGGCGTCCACCGGCGTCTGCATCTGCGTGCCGATCAGGCCGTGGTGCGCACCGACCAGGATGGTGGCCACGCTGGACTGGCCGAGGAAGGTCAGCAGCTCGTGCAGCTGCACGATCAGGAAGCGATCGTCCGGCATGGCGTGCAGGTAGCCGTTCAGGCTGTCGATGACCACCACCGTGGCGTTGCGGCGCTGCACGGCCTCGCGGATCAGGTGCACGAACTCGCCCGGCGACAGCTCCGCCGGGTCCACCTGGCGGATGCTCAGGTGGCCGCTGGCCATCAGCGGCGCCAGGTCCATGCCCATGCCCTTGGACCGGGTGCACAGCGTCGAGATGCTCTCGTCGAAGATGAACAGCGCCGCGCATTCGCCCCGCCGCGCCGCGGCCACCGCGAACTGCACCGCCAGGCTGGACTTGCCAGTGCCGGGCGCGCCCACCAGCAGCGTGCTGGTGCCGCGTTCCAGTCCGCCGCCCAGCAGGTCGTCCAACGCGTTGATGCCGCTGGCGAGCCGCTGCTGTGTCATGGGCTGGACATGCTCGGCCGCCACCAGGCGCGGGAACACCTGCAGGCCGCCGCGCTGGATGCGGTAGTCGTGGTAGCCGTCGCGGTAGGGATGGCCGCGGTACTTGGTGATCAGCAGCCGGCGGCGCGTGGCACCGAAGGCCGAGTGCATCTGCTCCAGCCGCACCACCGCGTGGGCGATGCTCTGCACCTGCAGGTCGTGCTCGACCGCGGTCATGTCGTCGAGCAGCAGCACCGTGCACTGCCGGCCGGCGAAGAACTGCTTCAGCGCCAGGATCTGCCGCCGGTAACGCAGCGAGTTGCCGGCCAGGAGCCGCAGTTCGGACAGGGAATCGAACACCACCCGCGTCGGCTTGATGCGGTCGACGTCGGCCAGGATCTTCAGCGTGGTCTCGCCCAGTTCCAGCTCGGAGGGGTGGAACATGGTGGTCTGCTCTTCGGGCGCCAGCGCGGTTTCGGCGGGCAGCATCTCGCGCACCTGCACGCCGTGCAGGTCCCACCCGTGGGAGCGGGCCACGCCCTGCAATTCCTCCAGCGTCTCCGACAGCGTGATGTACAGCACCTGCTCGCCGCGGGCCGCGCCGTCCTGCAGGAACTGGATGGCGATGGTGGTCTTGCCGGTGCCGGGCGAGCCTTCCAGCAGGTACAGCCGGTTGGGCGTCAACCCGCCGGCCAGCACGTCGTCCAGGCCGGGAACACCGGTTTGCAGCAATTTGTCCGTGCCGGTGGGCGCCGGCTTGAGTTCATCCATGGTCACCTCCCACCCCATCCGCCACGCGCCCCGGCGAACGCAGCGGCGGGAAACGCGTCGAATTGCATCCGTGCCGCCGGGGCGGCTGTCAGGGGCGGTGGGCCGCACTGCTAAAGTCCCGCGCACCCCTGCGCGGCAGCGAGTGCCGCGCCAGCCAGGAGCAATCCGCGGGCCCGGGCCAGCACCCAGCGCAATGCCTTTCAACGAACCCGACCACAACAAGAAGTCCGGCGCCGACCGACGCGAAGCGGTGCGGCGCCACCTGCGCAGCCCGGCGCTGGTGCTGCTGCCCGGCCAGCCGGGCCGCGTGGGCCGCACGGTGGACGTGTCGGAGACCGGCATGTGCGTGATGCTGCCGGACGGCCTGCCGGGCGGCACCGAATGCATGGTCGGCTTCGAGCTGCCCGACAAGGGCGGCTCACGCAAGCGGGTGCAGTCGCGTGCCCGCGTGGTGCACAGCGTGCTGTCCACCCAGGGCGACGGCTTCAAGATCGGCATGCAGTTCATGCAGGTGCCCGACGACACACGGCGCGCGCTGGAGACGTTCATCCGCGAGTAGCGGGACGACGCGAGGCGCGTGCGCACCCTGCCGCCTGCGACAGCCACCGGCACGCCTCGGCCGCGCATCGGCCTGCGGCCTTCGCAGGCACACGCCGGGCCGCAGCGCGCGGGCCGGGGCAAGTCGCCATCGCGGGGGGGCAAGGCGCCACCGGGAGGCGCGTCAGCCGCGCACCCGCAGCCGCGGTCCTTCCGCCGGCGTGGCCGTGCGGACATCGCCGATCTCGGCCGCGGCATCGAAGCCATGGCGACGGAACACCGCCAGCACCTCGCCCACGCTGTCCGGCGTGCACGAGGCCAGCAGCCCGCCGCTGGTCTGCGGGTCGGTGAGCAAGGCGCGGTCTTCGTCCGCGAAGCCCGCGGGCAGTGCGATCTCTTCGCCATACGAAGCCCAGTTGCGACCGGATGCGCCGGTCACCAGGCCCGTGGCCGCCAACGCGCGCACGCCAGGCAGCAGCGGCACGCGCGGCCAGTCGATGTGCAACTCACAGCCCGCGCCGCGCGCCAACTCCAAGGCGTGACCAGCAAGGCCGAAGCCGGTGACGTCGGTCAGCGCATGCACGCCCGGCAGCGCCGCCAGGTCGGGCCCCGGCGTGTTCAAGCGCGTGGTGCAACCGATCATCTGCGCATAGCCCTCGGCATCCAGCCGCTCCTTCTTCAGCGCGGCGGACAGCACGCCCACGCCGATCGGCTTGCCCAGCACCAGCCGGTCGCCCGGCCGCGCATCGGCATTGCGCTTCACGCGCGAAGGGTGCACCAGGCCCAGCACCACCAGGCCGTAGATCGGCTCCACCGAATCGATGGTGTGGCCGCCCGCGATGGGAATGCCCGCCGCCGCGCACGCCGCCTGCCCGCCTTCAAGGATGCGCGCGATGGTCGGCAGCGGCAGCACGTTGATCGGCATGCCCACCAGCGCCAGCGCAAAGATCGGCCGGCCGCCCATCGCGTAGACGTCGCTGATCGCATTGGTGGCGGCGATGCGGCCGAAGTCGAACGGGTCGTCGACGATGGGCATGAAGAAATCGGTGGTGGCCACCAGCGCCTGCTCGTCGTTCAGGCGGTACACCGCGGCGTCATCGGCGGTCTCGATGCCGACCAGCAGTTCCGGCGGCACGGGCAGGCCCGGACTGGAACGCAGGATCTGCGACAGCACGCCGGGCGCAATCTTGCAGCCGCAGCCACCCCCATGGGAAAGGCTGGTCAAGCGGGGAACCTTGGACTCTGTCGGTGAGGACATGGCGGATTCGGAGGGCGGGTCGCGGGGAAGGCGTGAATGATGTCACGCATGCGGCGCTCAAGCCGGCAGCCTGGAGGCCGATAGCGCGTTCAAGTGCGGCTGCATCCTGGGCCGCGCGCACGCACAAGGAGCGTCGTGATGTCCAAGAAGCCTGTCCACGTCGACCTGACCTTCGACGTCGCGCCCCCGCCGGCCCGCCCGGCCGAAGCGGCCGCCCTGGCCGTGCAGGCCGCGCGCCGCAGCGCCGCCGAAGCGGCGGAGGCGGAGCGCCGCGCCTTCGCGGACACCGAGCCCGCCTTCCTGGACACACAGGCGCGCGACGACGACTGAACCCGCCAGGCCGCTCCAACCAAGCGTTAGGGCGGAGTTGCAGGGCGTGGCCCGAAAGCGCCCCAGCACACCACGCAGTGCGTGGCGAGCGCTCCATCCGCACTGCCGTCTTTGCACGCGCCAATGAAAAAGGCCGCCCTGCGGCGGCCCTTCGCTGTGGAGCGCCAGGCGCGCAAGGCGCCCGACCCCAGCGCGCCGGTCAGCGTTCGCCGATCGGCTTGACGTCGCGGCGCGGCGAGCCCACGTAGAGCTGGCGCGGGCGGCCGATCTTGTACTCGGGGTCGCCGATCATCTCGTTGAGCTGGGCGATCCAGCCCACCGTGCGCGCCAGCGCGAAGATGGCGGTGAACAGCGACACCGGGATGCCGATGGCGCGCTGCACGATGCCCGAATAGAAGTCGACGTTCGGGTACAGCTTGCGGGCGACGAAGTACTCGTCTTCCAGCGCGATCTTCTCCAGCGCCATCGCCAGCTTGAACAGCGGGTCGTCGTGCAGGCCCAGCGCGTTCAGCACCTCGTGGCAGGTCTCGCGCATCAGCTTGGCGCGCGGGTCGTAGTTCTTGTACACGCGGTGGCCGAAGCCCATCAGCTTGACCTGCGAGTTCTTGTCCTTCACCTGCTTGATGAACTCGCCGATCTTCTCGACGCCGCCCTGGCGCTGGATGTCTTCCAGCATGTTCAGCGCGGCCTCGTTGGCGCCGCCGTGCGCCGGGCCCCACAGGCAGGCCACGCCCGCCGCGATGGCCGCGAACGGGTTGGTGCCCGACGAACCGCACAGCCGCACCGTGGAGGTGGAGGCGTTCTGCTCGTGGTCGGCGTGCAGGATGAAGATGCGGTCGATCGCGCGCACCAGCACGTCGTTCGGCTCGTACTCCTCGCAGGGCGTCGCGAACATCATGCGCATGAAGTTCGCCGAGTACGACAGGTTGTTGCGCGGGTAGATGTAGGGCTGGCCGATGCCGTACTTGTAGGCCATGGACACCAGCGTCGGCATCTTCGCGATCAGGCGGATGGCCGCGATCTCACGATGTTGCGCGTTATTGATGTCGGTGCTGTCGTGGTAGAAGGCCGACAGCGCGCCCACCAGGCCGGTCATCACCGCCATCGGGTGCGCGTCGCGGCGGAAGCCGCGCAGGAAGAACTGCATCTGCTCGTTGACCATGGTGTGGTTGGTCACGAGCTTGTGGAAGTCGGTGCGCTGCGTTTCGTTGGGCAGCTCGCCGTTGAGCAGCAGGTAGCAGGTGTCCAGGTAGTCGCAATGCGTGGCCAGCTGCTCGATGGGGTAGCCGCGGTACAGCAGCTCGCCCTTGTCGCCGTCGATGTAGGTGATCGTGGAATTGCACGAGGCGGTCGACAGGAAGCCGGGGTCGTAGGTGAACTTGCCGGCCTGGCCATAGAGCTTGCGGATGTCGATCACGTCCGGGCCGATGCTGCCCTTGTAGATCGGCAATTCCATGCTGGGGCTGCCATCGGAGAAGGACAGCGTGGCTTTCACGTCGGACGGAGTCATGGGAGGTTCCCTTTCTGAGCAAACTCTAGGTGCGTGTCGTGTCGGGGGCACGCAGCATGCCAAGCACTTCGGTCACCGCCGGCCGCGCCAGGTCCCCTTCGGGCTCCTTGCGCGCCAGCAGCAGGTCGAGCAGGTCGTTGTCGGCCAGGTCCATCAGGGCCTGCAGTCCGTCGGCGTGTTGCGGGGTCAGCTCCGCCTCGTGGCGGCGAAAGAAGCGTTCGATGAACAGGTCGTTCTCGAGCAGGCCGCGGCGGCAGCGCCATTTCAGGCGGCTGAGCTCGGTCGGATCGAGGGACGTGTTCATCGGGTGCGTTCGTTCCAATCAGCCGCTCACATTGCGCGCTAGACCGCGCGGCGGACCATCAATTCCTTGATCTTGCCGATGGCCTTGGTCGGGTTCAGGCCCTTCGGGCAGACGTCGACGCAGTTCATGATGGTGTGGCAGCGGAACAGGCGGTACGGGTCTTCCAGGTTGTCCAGGCGCTCGCTGGTTCCCTGGTCGCGGCTGTCCGCGATGAAGCGGTAGGCCTGCAGCAGGCCGGCCGG
>CBIHPZ010000272.1:0-5749 GCA_966211865.1 uncultured Aquabacterium sp. | reverse complement strand
CGGCCTGGCTGGCGCTGGAAGCCAGCAGCGTGGCGGCCAGCACGGCCAGCGGGCGCAGGCTGAAGCGTGATGTCATGTGGGATGTCTCCTCGATCGTTGGTTCGTTCTGGGTGAAAGACGAGGCCTGCGGACGAGCGCATGCCTCCCGGGTGCTCGCCAGGTGGGGAGCGAAAGAAATCCTGGGGTGCGGCGGCGTTGCCTTGGGCTCGCCGGCCAGGCCGGCGCCCTCACCCGCCCAGCGGCCGGCAAACCGCGCGCCGCGGGTGGCGGCCACCCTCCGTGGCCGCCGATGGAAGGCGCTGCCGAGGCGCTATCGGCTCGACCGGCGCGACAACTGGTCGGTGGCCACCGCCAGGATCACCAGGATGCCGGTGACCAGGATCTGGTAGACCGAGGACACGCCCATCAAGGTGAGGCCGTTGCGGAACACGCCCACGATCAGCGCGCCCACCAGCGTTCCCAGCACCACGCCGCGGCCACCGAAGAGGCTGGTGCCGCCCAGCACCACGGCGGTGATGCTGTCCAGGTTCTCGGTCTGGCCGGCATTGGGGTCGCCCACGCCGGTGCGCGCCACGCTCAGCAGCGCGGCCACGCCATACAGCAGGCCCGCCAGCGCATACACCGCCAGCAGCACGCGCTGCGTGGGAATGCCGCACAGCCGCGCGGCCTCCGCGTTGTTGCCTACCGCGTAAACGTGGCGGCCAGGTGCGGTGTCGCGCAGGGCCAGCCAGGCCACCAGGTACAGGCCCAGCATCAGCAGCACGCCCCAGCTGACCTGCGTGCCTCCCAGGCCGAAGGTGTTGCCCAGTGCGGTCAGTGCGTCCGGCAGGCCGGTGACGGTCTGCGCCTCGGAATACAGCTGCGTGATGGCGAACGCGATGTTCATCGTGCCCAGCGTGACGATGAAGGACGGCAGCTTCACCCGCGTGACCAGCAGGCCGTTGAGCACGCCGAAGCCGGTGGTCACCAGCAGGCCGGCCAGCACCGCCAGCCCCGGCGGCAGGCCCATCTGCGTGGCCATCTTGGTCATCACGATGCCGCCCAGGGCCATCACCATGCCGCAGGACAGGTCGATGCCGGCGGTGAGGATGATCAAGGTCTGGCCGATGGCGATCAGGCCCACCACCATCACCTGCTGCGCGATCAGCGCGAAGTTCTGCGCCGACCAGAAGTTGTCGGCCTGGGTGCTGAAGAAGACGCAGGCGGCCAGCAGCGCGATGAAGGGGCCCAGCGTGGTCAGCGAGGGCAGGTGGAAGGAGGCGGTGCGCATGGCATTTGAAGTGAGCGGCCGCGCTTCCGCGGGAGAGGTCGTGGTGATGGTCATGGCGTCGTCCTTGTCAGGCCAGGCACTCGGCCGGGATGTCCTCGGGCTTCATCGCGCCGGTCATCACCGCCACGGTGTCGCTCATGCTGATGGCCTTGGGGTTCACCACCGCGGCGCGGCGGCCCAGGCGGGCGATGTGGATGCGGTCGGCCACCTCGAACACATGCGGCATGTTGTGGCTGATCAGGATCACCGGCAGGCCGCGGTCGCGCACGCGGCGGATCAGCGCCAGCACCATGTTCCCTTCCTTCACGCCCAGCGCGGCGGTGGGCTCGTCCATGATGACCACATGACGCGCAAAAGCAGCGGCCCTGGACACCGCCACGCACTGGCGCTGGCCGCCCGACAGCGTCTCCACCGCCTGGCCCATCGAGCGGATGCCGACCTGCAGGTCGTTCATGCGCTCGATGCTCTGCTGCAGCATGCGCTTCTTGTCCAGGATGCGCAGGAAGCGGCCGATGGCGCCGAAGCGGGTGAGCTCGCGGCCGAGGAAGAGGTTCTCGGCAATCGTCATCGCCGGCGCCACGGCCAGTTCCTGGTACACGGCCTCGATGCCGGCGCGACGGGCGTCGATGGGGCTGCTGAAACGCACCGGCTGGCCGTCGAGGCGGATCTCGCCCGCGTCCGGCACCGTGGCGCCGGACAGGGCCTTGATCAGCGACGACTTGCCGGCGCCGTTGTCGCCGATCACCGCCAGGATCTCGCCGGCGCGCAGCTCGAAGTCGGCGCCGTCCAGGGCGGTGACCTGGCCGTAGCGCTTGACCAGGCCGCGGGCTTCCATCACCACCGGGGTCTTCACGGGCGCCTTCACGGGTTTCATCGCGGGCCTCGCGGAGGCCCCCACCGGCACGTTCGCAGCGTTCATCGCAGCCTCCTGCTCACTTGCCCCAGCAGAGCTCGAGTCCGGTCTTCGTGTCCTTGCTCTCCACGCCGGCCACCGGCTTGTCGGCGATCAGCGTGACGCCGGTGTCGGTGTAGCCGCTGGGCTTGTTGCCGGACTTGGCGTACTCCACGCCGGCGCGCACGCCCATGCCGGCCATCTTCATCGGGTACTGCTGCGAGGTGGCGGCAATGACGCCGGCCTGCACGTTGCGCACGCCCGCGCAGCCGCCGTCCACCGAGACGATCATCACGCCCTTGTCCTTGCCGGCCTTCTTCAGCGCCTGGTGGGCGCCCGCGGCGGCCGGCTCGTTGATGGTGTAGACGAGGTTGATGTCCGGGTTCTTCTGCAGGCAGTTCTCCATCGCGGTCTGCCCCTTGGCCTGGTCGCCGTAGCTGTCGGCCATGCACACCACTTCCGCCGCCTTGCCCAGCTCGTTGCTCTTGGCGTCCGGCGCCGCCAGGCCGAAGCCCGCCATGAAGCCGTTGTGGCGCTGCGCGCCCACCGGGTGGCCCGGGAAGAGGTCCAGCGTCGCGATCTTCACCGGCTTGCCGGCCATCGCGGCCTTGGCGTACTGGCCGATCAGCTTGCCGGCCTGGTAGTTGTCGGTGGCGAACAGGGCATCGGCCGCGTCCGCGGGGTCGGTGGGGCTGTCCAGCGCGATGATCAGCACGCCCTTGTCGCGCGCCTTCTTGATCGTCGGCACGATGGCCTTCGAATCGTTGGGCGTGATCAGGATCGTCTTGGCACCGGCGGCCATCATGTTCTCGATGGCGGTGACCTGGCCCGCGTTGTCGCCGTCGGCCTTGCCGGCGCCGGTCAGCAGCTTGGCGCCGCGCGACTTCGCCATCTCCTGCGCGCCTTCCTTCATCTTCACGAAGAAGGGATTGGTCTCGACCTTGGTGACGAGGCCGATGACCGGCTTGTCGTCGGCGGCGCCGGCGGTGGCGGCGGCCAGGGCCAGGCAGGCGGCCACGGCCAGTGCGGTGCACGGGGTGCGATTCATTCGATGTCTCCTGGGGATCCGTCTTCGATCGGCGGCCGAAGTCGCACCATGGCCATCGGTCATGGCCTGGTCGTTGGTGCGGACTGGCTCGCCGTGCTGGTTCGGTGTCTTCGTCGATCACCGCGGAAGCCAGTGGAATCCCGGCCGATGAACCGGCCGTTAACGCCCGAGGGGCGTCGTGAAATGTTTGAAATAGAGCGCCACGTCCGCTTGGGCACGCGTGGCGCCGGGGCCGCGGTCCGGCGGGGGCATGCCCGACCCGCGCAGTCGGCCTCGATTGACAACCGACCGACCGGACGGTTAGTCTGCGCGCCATGCCCCCCAGCCCCTTCAGCGGCCCCATCGTCGCCGCCGCCAGTCCCGAGGCCGGCGCCTCCCGCATCGACCTGCTGCTGGACGCGGCCGAAGCGGTGATCGTGCGCGACGGCATCGCCAGCCTCACGCTCGATGCCGTCGCGGCGGAGGCCAAGGTCAGCAAGGGCGGCCTGCTGCACCACTTCCCCAACAAGGACCGGCTGGTGGAAGCGCTGGTCACGCGCACCGCCAGCAACATCCGCGCGCACAACGCCGAGGCCTGTGAAAGCGTGCCGGAAGGCCCCGGCCGCATGGCGCGCGGCCTGCTGGCCGCCAACCTGCGCGACCTGCACGAGTGGTGCGTGACCTGCCAGCGCGGCTCGGCCGCCACCTTCTCGGCGCTGGCGCACAACCCGCAACTGCTGGCGCCGATGCGCGAGGCCTATGCCGAGCTGCACCGCCGCGTGGCCGAAGACGAGCTGCCCGAAGGCATCGGCGACGTGGTGGTCGCCGCCATCGACGGCCTGTGGCTGAACTGGGTGCTGGGCCTGGTGCAGGTGGACCAGGCCATGATCGTGCGGGTGCGCACGGCGCTGGAGAAGATCCTGGACGACGCCGTGAAGACCGCGCCGAAGAAGGCCGCGGGCCGCGGTGCCGGCAAGCCGGCCGCCAAGGCCAAGGCCCCCGCCCGCAAACGCTGACCGGCAGCCCCGCGACGCCCGTCGCGGGCCACGCCGCCCACCGCGGCGGCTGGTCGCGCGCTCTGGCAGAATCGTTTCAAGGATCGTTTCACGGAGGGCTGCGGCTCCCGCCCGATCCGACGCCATTCCTCCTCGGCAACCGGCCCGGAATTCCGCGCGCGGAATCGTTACATGGCTGACGATCGGCTTCTGGCTCTCCTGCGCCGGCTGGGCCGCCAGCAGGCGGGTGACCTGGCGTCGCTGCTGCAGGTGAGCCGGCCCACGCTGATGCGCCTGGTGCGGGCCGCGGGCGACGCCGTGGTGACCGGCGGCCGCGCCCGCCGCACGGCATACGCGGCACGCCGCAGCCTGGGCGGCTCCGGCGCCGCGCTGCCGGTGCACCGCATCGACGAAGCCGGCCGCCTGCACGAGGCAGCGCGGCTTCACCTGGCCCATCCGGACGGCTGCCGCGTCGAATACCTGGAAGAACCGGCGTGGCCGCTGGATGCCGACATGCAGGACGGCTGGTTCGACGGCCTGCCCTACTTCTTCCAGGACATGCGGCCCCTGGGCTTCCTGGGCCGCAACTTCGCCCGCCACCATGCCGCCCTGCTGCAGGTGGACGAGGACCCCACCCGCTGGACCGACGACGACGTGCTGCGCGCGCTGAGCCTGCTGGGCTCCGACACGCCGGGCGACTTCATCATCGGCCAGCCGGCCGCGCGGCGCTGGCTGGACGCTTCCAGCCAGGCCGGCACCGCCATCACGGAAGACGCGGCCGCCAGGGAATACCCGCTTCTGGCGGACGCCGCGATGTCGCACGGCTGGGGCGGCTCGTCCGCCGCCGGTGAATTCCCGAAGTTCACGGCCCTGCGCCGGCGCGGCAGGCGGCTGCAGCACGTGCTGGTGAAGTTCTCGGGCAGCGACCACTCGCCCGGCACCACGCGCTGGTCCGACCTGCTGGTCTGCGAGCACCTCGCGGCCATCGCCGTGGCCAGGCACCTGGGCCTGCGCGCTTCGGCCTCGCGCATCCTTCAGGCCGGCAGGCGCACCTTCCTCGAGGTCGATCGCTTCGACCGGCATGGCGCGCAGGGCCGCTCCGGCGTCGTGTCATGGATGGCGGTGAACGCGGCCTTCTTCGGCCTGGCCGGTGCCGGCTGGGCGGCGGCGGGCCAGAAGCTGCTGGCCCAGGGCCTCATCGCCGCGGCGGACGCCGAGCGCCTGGCCGCGCTGTGGCATTTCGGCCAGCTGATCGCCAACACCGACATGCACGACGCCAACCTGGCTTTCGAGCCCGCCACCGCGGACGGCCGGCCCGGCCTGCAGCTGGCGCCGGTGTACGACATGCTGCCGATGCTCTACGCGCCCTCGCGCGGCGTGGAGCTGGCCGAGCGCCGCTACGCGCCGCGCCGGCCCTTGCCCGCGGAAGAGCCCGCCTGGCGCGCCGCCGCCCCGGCCGCGCTGGCCTTCTGGCAGGCCGCTGCAGACGACGCGCGCATCAGCAAGCCCTTCCGGCGCAGCTGCGCGGCGAATGCCAAGGCCTTGCAGGCGCTGCTGGGCTGAGG
>CBIHPZ010000271.1:0-5752 GCA_966211865.1 uncultured Aquabacterium sp. | reverse complement strand
AGGGCCAGCGCGAATTCATTGTTGTCCTCGATGAAGGATCCGGGCGGTCCCCACACCCGATAGCCGCCACCGGTCAGGACCGTGAACACACCACCCTTCATGCCCAGCAGGGCGAGCGATGCCACCACCACCCACGCCAGCGACACGATGTGCAGCTTGCTGCGCATCAGGGCCAGGCCAACGAAGATCATGAAGTCGACCTTGATGATCTTGTTCCACTGCGGGTAGTCGCCTTCCACGTCCAGACCGAGCAGCCATGACAGGGTGAACCACACGATGAACAGGCAGAGCCAGACCACGGGCGTGCCTTTGAACGGCGAGTCCCGATCACGCGTGGCCAGCAGGCCGACGAGCGTCGACCCGGCGGCAATGGCTGCCAGCGGCGCGTCGTACGAAAAGCCGTACGCGAACCGGTGCGGGTTCATGATGCTGAGCCAGGTCCAGGACAGCACGCCGATCCAGGGCCGCCGCAGCGCCAGCACGGCGGCGAGCAGCACGATGGCGACGATGACGAAGTCACGCATGGCCTGCCACCGAAGCAGGGCTCGGCGCGGCGTCGGCCACCCGGCTCACCACGTAGCGGTACTTGCCGGACTTCTCCGGCGCAATGCGGTCGACCAGTTCCACGCACACCTCCACCGAGGCGCCCAGCCGGCGCTTGAAGCCCTGCACGATCTGCGCCTGCCGCTCGGGCGTGAACGGCCGCTCGGTGACGAGCTGCACGGTCGTCTTCTGCAGCGTCTCCTGGATGATCTTGAAGGCCTGCACGCCCGGCAGGTCGCGCACCACGTAGACCAGCGCCAGGCCATGCATCACCGTGCCGTCGGCGGCGACGACGAAGTCGGTGGTGCGGCCTTGGATCTCCGCCAGCCGCGGCAGGGTTCGGCCGCAGGCGCAACGGCCCTTGGTGTCCAGCACGGCCACGTCGCCGGTGCGATAGCGGATGAACGGGAAGTCGCGCGTCGCCAGGTGGGTGACGACGATCTCGCCCGGCGTGCCTTCGGGCACCGGCGCGCCGTCGCGGTCGACGATCTCGACGATCAGGTCCTCGGCCGTCAGGTGCATGCTGCCGGACGGGCATTCATGCGCGATGAAGCCGGCGTCGCGGCCGCCGTAGCCGTTGGCCACCTTGCAGCCGAAGATGCGGCCAATGGTGGCGCGCTGGTCGTCGTAGAGCCGTTCTGACGTGACGAACGCGACCTTGATGCCGAGGTCCGTCATCGCGATGCCGCGCTTCTCGGCATGGCGGGCAATGTGCGTCAGCGCCGACGGGTAGCCGAACAACATGCGCGGCCGCTGCGCGCGGATGGCGGCGACGAAGCCGTCCAGCTTCTCGTCCGACATCTCGAAGGCCGGCAGCAGGCGGGTGCGCAGGATACGGTCGCGCACCAGGCGCACGCGGTCCTGCGCGCCGAGTTCGATCGGCGAGCCCCACACCACCGTCTCGGGGTCGCCGATGTCCACGTCCCACCAGCGCGTGGCGCGCCACTTGGCGGCCACGTCGTGGCTGACGCGCTCGTTGCCGATGTAGAAGATCAGCGGCTCGCCGGAGGAGCCGCCGGTGTTGAAGCGCGCCAGGCCGTTGGCCTGCGCGTGCTTCATGCCGTCGGTGTTCTGGCGGATCACCGACTTGGTCAGAAAGGGCAGCCGGCGCAGGTCTTCCACCGAGCGGACCTGGGCGGGGTCGAAGCCGGTGCTGCGGAAGAGCTCCCGGTAGTAGGTCGTGCCTTCGGCCGCCGATTGCAGCAGCGCCTTGAGGCGTTCGACACGCAGCGTCTCCAGCCGCTCGGGGGACCACCATTGCGAGTCCTCCATGCGCTTGCGCACGGCGACGGTGGTGTGGCGCTTCAGGCGCTCGTGCAGCGGAAACAGCAGCGAGGAGACGAGACGGGTGTACATGCAGCTATCGCGTTAGGTCAGCGGCCGTGGCTCAGCGGGCCGGCGCGCCGGAGGCCGCCACCGCGGCGCGGTAGACCGCGGCCAGCCGCGGCGCCACCTGCGGCCAGGTGTAGCGGCCGACTTCGGCCAGGCCGGCGGCGCGCAGCGCGGGCGCCAGGCCCGGCTCGTCCAGCACCCGGGCGGCGGCCGCCGCCATGGCTTCGGGCGAGGCGGCCGGCACCAGCAATGCGGTGCGTTCGTGGGTGACGATGAAGGGAACGCCGCCGACGTCGGTGCTGACCACCGGCACGCCGCTGGCCATGGCCTCCAGCAGCGAGTTGGGCATGTTGTCGACGAGGCTGGGGTTCAGCAGCACGTCGGCCTCGCGGTAGGCGGCGGCCATGGCGTCGCGGTCGAGCCGGCCGGTGAAGGTGACGCGGCCCGACACGCCCAGCTCGGCGGCCAGGGCCTGCAGTTCGGCCAACTGGGGGCCGCTGCCGGCGACGGTCAGCGTCGCGTCGGGCCGCGCGCGGCTGAGCAGCGCAAAGGCGCGCAGCGCGGTGGCGTTGTCGTAGATCGGCTCCAGGTTGCGCGCCACCAGCAGGCGCGCCGAACCGCGCGGCGCCGCATCGGCCGGGCGGAAGCGCTGCAGGTCGACGATGTTGGGCACCACCTGCGAAGCCATGCCGAAGCGCTGGAACACCTCGGCCAGGAAGCCCGAGGGGACGGCCAGCGCGGCGCAGCGCTTCATCGACCAGCGCACCAGCGCCTGCGAGCGTTCGAGGAAGGTGGCCGCTTCGCCGCCGCGGTAGTTGACGATGACCGGCACGCCGCGGGCGCGGGCAATCCAGATCGCGGGTGCGGCGAACAGGTGCCACGACCAGCCGGAGTTCGCCATCACGTGGCACACGTCGGCCCGGCCGGCGGCACGCCACAGGCCGGCGGCATAAGGCAGCAGGCGGAACGCGGCGCGCAGCACCGGGATGCGGCCGGCCCAGGCCGGTTGGTAAGGCGCGTTGGTCTGCACCAGCTCCACCTGGGCGCCGGCGGCGCGCAGCAGTTCGGACAGCTGGCGGGTCTGGTTCGCCATGCCGCCGGCGGGCGGCGGCAGCGGGCCAACGAGGGCCACGCGCAAACCCGCAAAAGACGCGGCCATCGAAGCAGCGCCCGGGCCTTCCGCCGCGGCAGGGCGCTCCAGCACGTCGGCCGCGCCGATGCTCATGCGCACATCCCCGGCGCCACGCGCTGTCGCGCCGGGTCACAGCGATCCAGGGCGCGGCTCATGTCGCTCCCCTGGGGCAGCCGCACCGTCCCCGCCAGGGGACGTCGTGCCTCGGCCTGCGGGACGGGCCTCACGCCGCCCCCGCCAGCCGCTGGTAGGGCGCGACGTAGTTGGCCACCGAGTTGGCCCAGTTGCGCTCCGTCTCGACGAAGCGCCGGCCGGCGGCGCGGAAGCTGGGCCAGCGCGCGCTGGCGCCCAGCAGCTCGACCAGCGCGTCGGCCAGCGAATCGGCGCTGCCGGCCTGGAACAGCTGGCCGGTCTCGCCGTGCCGGATCAGTTCCTTGTGGCCGCCCACATCGGACGCTACGAGAACACGGCCCTGCGCCATCGCCTCCAGCGGCTTCAGCGGCGTCACCAGCTCGGTCAGGCGCATGGAATGGCGCGGGTAGGCCAGCACGTCCACCAGGTCGTAGTAGCGCTGCACCTCGCTGTGCGGCACGCGGCCGGTGAAAACCACCTTGTCGGCCAGGCCCAGCGCCTGGGCCTGGGCCTTCAGCGCCGCGTCCTGCGGCCCGCCGCCCACCAGCAGCACGCGGGCCTGCGGCTGGCGCTTCAGCACGCTGGGCATCGCGGCCAGCAACAGGTCCAGGCCTTCGTAGGCGTAGAAGGAGCCGATGAAGCCGATGACCTGCGCGCCTTCCAGGCCCAGCCGGCGCTTGAGCGCCAGGTCGGGCTGGCCGCCGGGATCGAAGGCCTCGATGTCGACCGCGTTCGGGATCACCGTGACCTTGGATGCGGGAATGCCGCGCGCGACGATGTCGCTGCGCAGGCCTTCGCAGATCGTGAAGACGTGGCCGGCGCGGCGCAGCGCGCGGGTTTCCAGCCAGCGGGTGGCGCGGTAGCGCAGGCTGCCTTCCTGCGTGGTGCCGTGGTCCACCGCCGCGTCTTCCCAGAAGGCGCGCACCTCGTAGACCACCGGAATGCCGAGCTTCGCGCCCACCTTCAACGCCGGCAGTGCATTCAGCACCGGCGAGTGCGCGTGCAGCAGCTGCGGCTTCACCTTCAGCGCCACCTCTTCCAGCCGGCGCTCCAGCTGCTTCATCAGGGCCATCTCGCCGAAGCCGGGCAAGGGCAGCGCACTGGCCGCGCCTTTCGTGCGGTAGAAATGCCAGCCGTCGACGTCTTCCTCGTCCGCCGTGCAGTTGATCTGCTTGGGACTGGTGACGTGGAAGGTCTGCCAGCCGCGCTTGCGCTGCTCGCGCAGCAGCGACAGCGTGCGGAAGGTGTAGCCGCTGTGCAGCGGGATGGAGTGGTCCAGGACGTGCAGGACCTTCAGGCCGTTCTTGTTCACACCACCACTCACGCTGCTGTCGCCTCGGTCTCGGGCTGAGCCTGCTTCAGGGGGTCGGCATCGACCACGTTGCGCAGGAAGGCCTCGAACATCAGCAAGGTCCACAGCGGCGCGCTGTAGTCGCGCGCGCCGCTCTGGTGGGCTTCCACCAGGTGCTGCAGGTAGGCGCGGTTGAACCAGCCGGTCTCGGCCAGGCGCGGGCCAAGGATGGCGTCGCGCACGCGCTGCTTCAGCGGGCCGCGGAACCAGCGCGCCAGCGGCACGGCGAAGCCCATCTTCGGGCGGTACAGGATGTCGTCGGACAGGCGCGGCTCCATGGCCTTCTTCAGCAGGAACTTGCCTTCCTGGCCGCGCACCTTCAGCGACGAGGGCAAGGTGGCCAGCCATTCCACCAGCGGGTGGTCCATCAGCGGCTCGCGCACTTCCAGCGAATGGGCCATGCTGGCGCGGTCCACCTTGGTGTTGATGTCGCCGACCAGGTAGGTCTTCAGGTCCAGGTACTGGATGAGGGCCAGCGGGTCGTCGGTGTTGGCGCGGGCGGCATGCTGTTCGAAGACCTGCCGCGCGTCGTAGCCGGCGAGCTCGGTCTTGAAGCGGGCGCTGAAGAGCTCGTCGCGCATCGGGCCGCGCAGGATGGACACGGAGTGGAAATAGGCCTCGACCGAACTGCGCGCCATGCCCTCGAAGGTGGTCTTGGCGCGGAACACGCGCGGCGCCCAGTCCGCCTTGGGGTACACCTTGCCCAGCAGGCCGAAGATGGGCCGGCGCACGCCGTGCGGCAGGGCCGAGCGCATGCGCTCTTCCATCAGGTGCATGCGGTAGCGGCGATAACCCCCAAAGCTCTCGTCCCCGCCGTCGCCGGACAGGGCCACGGTCACCCGCTTGCGCGCCAGCTGGCAGACGCGGTAGGTGGGAATCGCCGAGCTGTCGGCATACGGCTCGTCGTAGAGGCGGGCCAGGGTGTCGATGAGGTCGAAGTCGTCGCTCTTGACGATCTCGAGGCGATGGTTGGTGTGGTAGCGATCGGCCACGGTCTGCGCGAAGGCAGATTCGTTGAACTGCGGGTCGTCGAAGCCGATGGAGCAGGTGTTGACCGGCTCGGTGCTGACCTGCGCCATCGACGCGACCACCGCGCTGGAATCGACGCCGCCGGAGAGGAAGGCGCCCAGCGGCACCTCGGCGATCATGCGCAGCTTCACCGACTCATCGAGGCGGTGGCGCAGCTCGGCGCAGGCGTCTTCGGCGCTGATGGGGTTGTCGAGGCTGAAGCGCACGTCCCAATACACCTTGGGCTGCGGCAT
>CBIHPZ010000270.1:0-5757 GCA_966211865.1 uncultured Aquabacterium sp. | reverse complement strand
ACGGCCGTGGTCTCGGGCGTGTGCGACGGCTTCATCGGCAACCGCATGATCGAGCAGTACAGCCGCCAGGCCGGCTTCCTGCTGGACGAAGGCGCCACGCCGCAGCAGGTGGACAAGGCGATCGAGAAGTTCGGCTTCGCGATGGGCCCGTTCCGCATGGGCGACCTGGCCGGCAACGACATCGGCTGGGCCATCCGCAAGCGCCGCGCGCAGGAGCGGCCGAACATGCGCTACAGCAAGACCGCCGACCTGCTGTGCGAGATGGGCCGCTTCGGCCAGAAGACGGGCGCCGGCTGGTACGACTACCAGGCCGGCAAGCGCGACGCCATCCCGTCGCCGCTGGTCGAGCAGATGATCGCCGACTACCGCAAGGAGCAGGGCATCGCCCCGCGCAAGATCAGCGATGAAGAGATCGTGCAGCGCCTGGTCTTCGCGCTGGTGAACGAGGCCGCGAAGATCCTGGAAGAGGGCATCGCCAACAAGGCCAGCGACATCGACATGGTCTACCTCACCGGCTACGGCTTCCCGCTGCACCGCGGCGGGCCGCTGTGCTACGCCGACCAGGTGGGGCTCTACAACGTCGTGCAGGCGATGAAGCGCTTCGCGCAGAACCCGCACGACGACGCAAGCTTCTGGCAGCCGGCGCCCTTGCTGGCCAAGCTGGCCGCCGAGGGCAAGACCTTCAGCTGACCTCCTGGCTAACTGACGAAAGACGCGCCATGTCCCGTGCCACGTTCAACCGGATGGAAGACAGCACCGCGCAGGACTGGCGCGTGATCGGGGCAGAGTTCGCCGCGTTCTCGAAGAAGCTGCCCGACCGCGTGCTGGCGCATTTGAAGCTGCTGGACGGCGACTACGGCGGCTTCCCGGTGGACCGCCTGCAGCATTCGCTGCAGACGGCCACCCGCGCCTGGCGCGACGGCCGCGATGAGGAGTACGTGGTGTGCGCGCTGCTGCACGACATCGGCGACACCTTGGGCAGCTTCAACCACTTCGACATCGCCGCCGCCATCCTCAAGCCCTTCGTCAGCGAAGAGAACCTGTGGATGGTGCAGCACCACGGCATCTTCCAGGGCTACTACTTCTTCCACCACATCGGCCTGGACCGGAACCTGCGCGAGCAGTTCCGCGGCCACGCCCACTTTGCGCGCACCGAAGAGTTCTGCGCGCTGTACGACAACCCCGCCTTCGACCCGAAGGCCGAGGCGCTGCCGCTGTCTGAATTCGAGCCGCTGGTGCGGCGCGTGTTCGGCAACGTGAGGAACAGCGTGTACAAGGCGGCCATCGCGTCGCCGGGATCGGCCTGAAGGAGTCTTGATGATCAAGCGTTTGCTGCTCGGCCTGCTGGGCCTGGTCGTGCTGCTGGTGGCGGCGGTCGCCATCAACACGGCCCGCCAAGGTTCACGCCAGCTGCAGGTGCCGCCGGTGCAGGGTGTGTCGGTGGACGAACGCGCCGCGGGTGAGTCGCTGGCCGCGGCCATCCGCGCGCGCACCGTGTCCTCGTTCGAAGACGCTGCGCTGAACACCGACCAGTTCCAGGCCCTGCATGCGCACCTGCAGGCGCGCTACCCCAAGGTGCATGCCACGCTGAAGCGCGAAGTCATCGGGGGCTTGAGCCTGCTCTACACCTGGCCCGGCAGCGATGCCAAGGCGCCGCCTTTCGCGCTGATGGCACACCAGGACGTGGTGCCCATCGCGCCCAACACCGAGGGCGACTGGAAGGCCGCTCCTTTCGGCGGGGAGGTGAAGGAAGGCTACGTGTGGGGCCGCGGGTCGTGGGACGACAAGGCCAACCTGATTGCCCAGCTGGAGGCGGTGGAGAAGCTGCTGGAAGCCGGATTCCAGCCGCGCCGCACCATCTACCTGGTGTTCGGTGCCGATGAAGAGGTCGGCGGCCAGCGCGGTGCGCTGCAGATTGCCAAGCTGCTGGGTTCGCGCGGCGTCAAGCTGGAGTTCGTCGTCGACGAAGGGCTCCTGATCACCGAAGGGATCATGCCGGGCCTGAAGGCGCCGGCGGCGCTGATCGGCATTGCCGAAAAGGGCTCGGTGTCGCTGAGGCTGCAGGCCAAGGCCACGCCGGGTCATTCGTCGATGCCACCGGCGCCCGGCCAGTCGGCCATCGCCCAACTGGGCCGCGCCATCCAGCGCGTGGACGCGGCGCCGATGCCCGCGGCCTTCATTGGCGTGGCGGGCGAGATGTTCGATGCGCTGGCGCCGGAATTCAACGGCATGACGCGCGTGGCGCTGACCAACCGCTGGCTGTTCGAACCGCTGCTGATGCGGCAACTGCAGCAGGGCCAGGGCACCAACGCCATGCTGCGCACGACGACGGCGCTGACCATGCTGAGCGCGGGCAACAAGGAGAACGTGCTGCCCGGTCGGGCCGACGTGGTGGTGAACTTTCGCCTGCTGCCGGGCAACACCAAGGACGACGTGCTGCGGCATGTGACGCAGGCGGTGGCCGACCCGGCGATCGAGGTGCAGGTGATGCCCGGCGACTTCCCGCCCTCGCGCGTGTCGTCCACGCAGTCTGCGTCCTACCAGACCATCAACCGCACGGTGCGTGAGCTGTTCCCCGGCACCCTGGTGGCGCCGGGCCTGATGCTGGGCGCCACCGACGCGCGCCACTTCGAGCCCTTCACCGAGCAGGTGTTCCGCTTCTCGCCGATCCGCGCCAAGGCGGAAGACCTGGCGCGCTTCCACGGCACCAACGAACGCATCTCGCTGGCCAACCTGGCCGATCTCATCCGCTTCTACCACCGCCTGGTGCAGCAGACCGCCGGGCCGGCCGCGGCGGTGCAGCAGACGGCCAGCCGCTGACATCTCACGTTATCCGAATCCACCGAAGGAGCCCTGCCATGAGCCAAGCCGTCATCGTTTCCACCGCCCGCACGCCGCTGACCAAGAGCTGGAAGGGCGCCTTCAACATGACGCATGGCGCCACCCTGGGCGGCCACGCGGTGCAGCACGCCGTGCAGCGCGCCGGCATCGACCCCGGCGCGGTGGAAGACGTGCTGATGGGCTGCGCCAACCCCGAAGGCGCCACCGGCATGAACATCGCGCGGCAGATCGCGCTGCGCGCCGGCCTGCCCATCACGGTGAGCGGCGTCACCATCAACCGCTTCTGCTCCAGCGGCCTGCAGACCATCGCGATGGCGGCGCAGCGCATCATCGCGGGCGAGGGTGACGTGTACGTGGCCGGCGGCGTGGAAAGCATCTCCTGCGTGCAGCAGGAGATGAACCAGCACATGCTGTTCGACCCCGCGCTGAAGGACAGCAAGCCCGAGATCTACTGGAGCATGCTGCAGACCGCCGAGAACGTGGCCAAGCGCTACAACATCCCGAAGCAGCGCATGGACGAGTACGGCGCCGCCAGCCAGCAGAAGGCCTGCGCGGCGCAGGAAGCCGGCAAGTTCAACGACGAGATTGCGCCGATCACGGTGATCGCCGGCGTGGCCGACCCGGTGATGGGCCTGCGCAGCAAGGAAGTGACCGTCAGCGCCGACGAAGGCCTGCGCCCCGGCACCACGGCCGAGGGCATCTCCGGCATCCGCCCGGCGCTGCCTGGTGGTGTCGTCACGGCCGGCAACGCCAGCCAGTTCAGCGACGGCGGCGGTGCCTGCGTGGTGGTGCACGAGACCTATGCGCAGCAGAAGGGCCTGAAGCCGCTGGGCCGCTTCCTGGGCTTCGCGGTGGCCGGCTGCGAGCCGGACGAGATGGGCATCGGCCCGGTCTTCGCGGTGCCCAAGGTGCTGGCGCGCCTGGGCCTCAAAGTGAGCGACATCGACCTGTGGGAGCTGAACGAGGCCTTCGCCGTGCAGGTGCTGTACTGCGCCGACAAGCTGGGCATCCCGATGGACCGGTTGAACGTCAACGGCGGCGCCATCGCGGTGGGACACCCGTATGGCGTGTCCGGCCAGCGCCTGACCGGCCATGCGCTGATCGAAGGCAAGCGCCGCGGCGCCAAGCGGGTGTGCGTGACCATGTGCATCGGCGGCGGCATGGGCGCGGCGGGCGTGTTCGAAGTGCTCTGAACCTCGGGTCGCCGCGGCGCGGCCGGACCACGCCGCCGCCGCGGCAGCAGCCATCGGCCGACCCGCGCGGCCGGCCCACACCACCGGCCGCCCCGCGGCCGCCTCCCCATGCGACAAACCATCGACTTCCTGCTCAACGACTGGCTGAAGGTCGATGAGCTGACCCGCCGTCCGCGTTTCGCGGAGCATTCGCACGAGACTTTCACGCAGGTGCTGGACACCTGCGAGCGCATCGCGCGCGAGAAGTACGCGCCGTTCAACCGCCTGGTCGACACCGAGGAGCCGCGCTTCGATGGCGAGCGCGTGATCCTGCCGCAAGCCACGCACGAGGCCTGGGCCGCCTATGCCGAAAGCGGCATGCTGAGCGCCGCGCAGGACCACGAGATCGGCGGCATGCAGCTGCCCTATACCGTGGAAGCAGCGGCCAACGCGTTCTTCGCCAAGGCCTCGGTCAGCATCGGCTCCGGCATGCTGACGGTGGGCAACGCCAACCTGCTGATGGCCCACGGCACCGAGGCACAGAAGCGGGTCTTCGCGCTGAACGAGTTCGAGGGCCGCTGGTCCGGCACCATGTGCCTGTCCGAGCCGCAGGCCGGGTCCAGCCTGTCCGACGTCGCGACCCGCGCGGTGCCCGATGGCCCGGATTTCGAAGCCGACCCGCTCGGCCCGCGCTTCCGCCTGCGCGGCAACAAGATGTGGATCTCGGCCGGCGAGCATGAGCTGACCGAGAACATCATCCACCTGGTTCTGGCCAAGATCCCGGGGCCCGATGGCAAGCCGGTGCCGGGCACGAAGGGCATCTCGCTCTTCATCGTGCCGAAGAAGCTCGTGGACACCGAAGGCCGCCTGACGGGCGAGCGCAACGACGTGGCGCTGGCGGGCTTGAATCACAAGTGCGGCTGGCGCGGCACCACCAACACGCTGCTGAACTTCGGCGAAGGCAAGTTCAAGCCGGGCGGTGAAGCCGGCGCCATCGGCTACCTGGTGGGCAAGCCGGGCGAAGGCCTGCGCTGCATGTTCCACATGATGAACGAGGCCCGCATCAGCGTGGGCATGGCCGCGACGATGCTGGGCATGGCGGGTTACGAGGCCTCGCTGGACTACGCCAGGCAGCGCCCGCAGGGCCGGCCCATCACCGAAGGCGGCGGCAAGCGCAGCGAGCAGCCGCAGGTGCCCATCATCCAGCACGCCGACGTGAAGCGCATGCTGCTGGCGCAGAAGGCCTATGCCGAAGGCGCGCTGGCCCTGGCGCTGTACTGCGCGCGCCTGGTCGACGAACTGCACACCGGCACGCCGGACACCCAGCGCGACGCCCACCTGCTGCTGGAGGTGCTGACGCCGATCGCCAAGAGCTGGCCCAGCGAGTGGTGCCTGGAGGCCAACAGCCTGGCCATCCAGGTGCTGGGCGGCTACGGCTACACGCGCGACTTTCCGGTGGAGCAGTACTGGCGCGACAACCGCCTGAACATGATCCACGAGGGCACGCACGGCATCCAGGCGCTGGACCTGCTGGGCCGCAAGGTGGTGATGGACGGCGGCGCGGGCCTGAAGCTGCTGGCCACGCGCATCAACGCCACCATCACGCAGGCGGGCCAGGTCGATGGCCTGGCGGAGCACGGCGCGGCACTGGCCGCGGCGCTGCAGCGCCTGGGCGCTTCGACGAAATCCGCCTGGGCCACCGGCGTGCCCGAAGAGGCGCTGGCCAATGCCACGCCCTACCTGC
>CBIHPZ010000269.1:0-5768 GCA_966211865.1 uncultured Aquabacterium sp. | reverse complement strand
GCGCCCACCACGACCCGTCCGCGCCGGACAAGTGCAGCGCCTGCTCTGCGTGCTGCGCCAGCCCGTCGCTGCCGAGCGCACCGATGGGCATCGATGAACCGGCGGTGCTGGCTGCCGTCTCGTTCCCCGCCTTCTCCGCGCCCGAGCCGAGCTTCCAGTCGGACGGCCCGGAGCGCCCACCCCGAAGCGCCTGACCCCACGGGGCCTCCGCGGGAGGCCTGAAGGGGCTCGTGCGTCCGCTGTTGCGGGCACGAGCGTCCGCGGCGCGGCGCCCTCAGCCGGCGCCGATGACTCACGGGTTTCGAACGATGAACAACTCCTTCCTGCCGGCGGCCGCCGCGGCGCTGCTGCTGGCCGGCTGCGCCTCCTGGTCGCCGGATGGCGGCGTGGGTCGCACCGCCGACCTGACCCGGGAACGCACCGGCCAGGCGGTGGCCTTCCAGCGCAGCGAGGCCGACACCGGCCTGGCGCGCGCCCGGGTGGCCGACCTGCTGCGGCAGCCGCTGACGCCTGAAAGTGTCGTCCAGGTGGCGCTGCTCAACCACCGCGGCCTGCAGGCTCGCCTGGCCGAACTCGGCATCAGCGAGGCGGACCGGGTGCGCGCCGGGCGGCCCGCCAACCCCACGCTGGGCTTCGGCCGGCTGCAGGGCCACGGCGTCACCGAGATCGACCGCTCGGTGATCTTCAATGTGCTGGGCCTGCTGACCCTGCCGCTGGCCAGCGAGCTCGCTCAACGCCAGCTCGAACAGGCGCAAGACCAGGCTGCCTTCGACGCGGTGGGCGCGGCCGGCGAGGCGCGCCAGGCCTTCTTCGGCGCCGTGGCGGCGCAGGCCCTGGTGACGTACCAGGAGCAGGTGAAGGAAGCCGCCGACGCGTCGGGCGAACTGGCGCGGCGCATGCTGCAGGCCGGCAACTTCAGCAAGCTGGCGCAGATGCGCGAGCAGGCCTTCCAGGCGGACGCCACGGCCAACCTGGCGCGTGCCCGCCACCAGGCCCTGGCCGCGCGCGAGCGGCTGGTGCGGGCACTGGGCCTGTCGGGCGAGCAGCTCGCCTTCCAGCTGCCCGATCGCCTGCCGGACCTGCCGGCCGAGCCGCTGGCACCCCGTGACGCGGAACAGACCGCCATCGACAAGCGCCTCGACGTGCTCATGGCCAAGCGGAACGTGGACGCCACCGCGCGTTCGCTGGGCCTGACGCGGGCCACCCGCTTCATCAACGTGCTGCACGCCGGCTACGCCAACAAGAGCCAGACCGGCGAGCCGCGCCAGAACGGCTACGAGATCGAGCTGGAACTGCCGCTCTTCGATTTCGGCGCCACGCGCGCCGCACGGGCCGAGGCAACCTACATGCAGGCGGTGCACCGCGCCGCCGAGGTGGCGGTGAATGCCCGCTCGGAAGTGCGCGAGGCCTATTCCGCCTACCGCACGGCCTACGAGCTGGCCCGGCACTACCGCGACGAGGCCGTGCCGCTGCGCAAGCGCATCTCCGACGAGAACCTGCTTCGCTACAACGGCATGCTGGCCAGCGTGTTCGAGCTGCTGGCCGATGCCCGGGAGCAAATCGGCACGGTGACCGCCGCCATCGAGGCGCAGCGTGATTTCTGGATCGCCGACACGCAGCTGCAGAGTGCACTGACGGGACGCTCACCTGGCGCGATATCCAGCACGGGGCCCGCCCAGCCCACATCCGCCACGCCGCAGGGCGCGCATTGAAGGAACACCAGGCATGACGAACCGCAGAACCTTCTTCAAGGCCGCCGGCGCCACTTTCCTTGGCGCCGCGGCTGTGAGCCGCGCGGGCGCGGCAGCCCTGCCGGAAGCCGCCGTGCAAACGGCCGCGGCCACCCAGCCCCCGCCCGCGCCGCCGAACGGCCGGCCTTTCAACCCGCTGATCACGCTCAACGGCTGGTCCTTGCCCTGGCGCATGAAGGACGGCGTGAAGGAGTTCCACCTGGTGGCCGAGCCGGTGGTGCGCGAGATCGCACCCGGCATGACGGCCAGGCTGTGGGGCTACAACGGCAGCAGCCCGGGCCCCACCATCGAAGCGGTGGAAGGCGACCGCATCCGCATCTTCGTGACCAACAAGCTGCCGGAGGTCACCAGCGTTCACTGGCACGGCGTGCTGCTGCCTTCGGGCATGGACGGCGTCACCGGCCTCACGCAGCCGCCCATCGGCGTGGGCAAGACCTTCATGTACGAGTTCGTGCTGCAGCGCCCGGGCACGCACATGTACCACCCGCATGCCGACGAGATGGTGCAGATGGCGATGGGGATGATGGGCCTCTTCATCATCCACCCCAAGGACGCGCGCCAGTACCGCGTCGACCGCGACTTCGGCTTCATCCTGAACGCCTACGACATCGAGCCCGGCAGCGCCACGCCACGGGTGAACACGATGCTCGACTTCAACCTGTGGACCTGGAACAGCCGCGCCTTTCCGGGCATAGACCCCTTCGTGGCGCGCACGGGCGACCGGGTGCGCATCCGCGTGGGCAACCTGACGATGACCAACCACCCGATCCACATGCACGGCCCGCATTTCGAGGTGACCGGCACCGATGGCGGCTGGGTGCCGAAGAGCGCCCGCTGGCCGGAAGTGACGACCGACGTGGCGGTGGGCCAGATGCGCGCCTTCGAGTTCGACGCCATCGCCGGCGACTGGGCCATCCATTGCCACAAGTCGCACCACACGATGAATGCCATGGGCCATGGCGTGCCGACCATGATCGGCGTCGACCACCGCGGCGTGGCCGAGAAGATCACCCGCCTGATTCCCGACTACATGGTGATGGGCGACAAGGGCATGCACGACATGGCCGAGATGGAAATGCCGCTGCCCGACAACACCCTGCCGATGATGACCGGCACCGGCCCTTTCGGCCCGGTGGGCATGGGCGGCATGTTCAGCGTGGTGAAGGTGCGCGACGACGTGAAGCGCGGCGACTTCAGCGACCCCGGCCCCTACCGACACCCGGCCGGCACGCTGGCGAATGAATACACGGCGGAAGCTCCACCGGCGCCGCGCGCCGCCGCGCCAACGCCAACGCCAGGCAGCGGCACGCTGCAGATCCGCAAGCCCGCGGGGCATGCCGGCCACCACTAGACGCGTCTTTCGACCATTAGCACATCATGAACCCTGCACTCCAACGCACGCTCGCTGCCATCAGCGTCACCGCCGCCGCGGCCTTCACCGCCACGGCTTTCGCCCATGGCGACGATGCGCACGCCACGCCACGCAGCTTCGATCCGGCCAAGGTCGAGGCCACGGCCTTCGGCCAGGAAGGCAACCCGAAGCAGGTGACCCGCACCATCCGGGTGGACATGGCGGACACCATGCGCTTCACGCCGGCCCGCATCACGGTGAAGCGCGGCCAGACGGTGAGGTTCGTCGTGCACAACGGCGGCCGGCTGCTGCACGAGATGGTGCTGGGCACGCAGGAAGCGCTGCAGGCGCATGCGGAGCTGATGAAGAAGTTTCCCGAGATGGAACACGCCGATCCGAACATGGCCCACGTGAAGCCGGGCCGGTCCGGCGACATCGTGTGGCAGTTCACCCAGCCCGGCGAATTCCGCTTCGCCTGCCTGCAGCCCGGCCATTTCGAGGCCGGCATGGTCGGCTCGATCACCGTTCGATAGGAGAGAAACGCGATGAAGACCAAACCCCTGCTTGCGGCGGTCCTGCTGGCCGCCAGCGTTGGCGCGCAGGCGCAAGGCACGGCAGCGTCCGCGGCCGACCATGCGGCGCATCACCCGTCGGCCGCCGCCGGCCCGCAAAGCGATGGCGAAGTGCGCAAGGTGGACACGGCACAGGGCAAGCTCACGCTGCGCCACGGACCGCTGCAGAACCTGGACATGCCGCCGATGACGATGGTGTTCAAGGTGGCCGACCCGAAGCTGCTGGAGGGCCTCAAGGAAGGCGACAAGGTGAAGTTCAACGCGGACCGGGTGAACGGCGCCATCGTGGTCACCGCCATCGAGCGGGTGAAGTAGTGCCGCGCCGCAAGGCCGCGGCTTGATGCAACGCCAGGTCCGCCGCGCACCGCGGCCCTAAACTGGCGGCGTCCATGGTCCACCGTTCCACCCACCGCCTGGCCACCACCTTCATCGTGGTGCTGTCGCTGCTGTTCTCGCAGCTGGCGCTGGCACGCTATGTCTGCCCGCAGCAGGCCCGCACCCTGGCCATGGCGGCCATGGTGGAAGCCGGCATGCCGTGCCAGGGCCGGGACATGGACCAGCCGGCCCTGTGCGCCGGGCATTCGTCCAAGGCGCCGCAATCGGCCGATACCGCGAAGACGCCGGCGCCCGCGGTGCCGCTGCTGGTCCAGGTGATCGAACTGCCGCTGCAGCTGCAGGCCACCGCGCCGCGCCGCGTGCCCTGGGCGGCCCTGGCGGAGGCGCAGGCGCCGCCGGACCCACTCTTCCTCGCCACGCTCAGACTTCGGGTCTGACCCGCTCCGTCGACCGACCGGGCTGCCGCGGCATTTCCGCAGGCCAGCCGCGTTTGCGTTCGCCTTCGGAGCTTTCGATGCCACGACACCTCTTGCGCGCAGCCGCCCTGGCTGCCGCCCTGCTGCCCGCCGCCTGGGCCGCGGCGGCGCCGCTGTCGCTCGACCAGGCGCTGGACCTGGCGCTTCAAGCCTCACCCATGGTCCGCGCCGCGCGGGCGGGCGCCGCCGGCGCCGCCGAACGCGCCCGCGCGGCCGGGCAGCAGCCCGATCCGATGCTCAGCGCCGGCATCGACAACCTGCCCGTCACCGGCCCGCAGCGGTTCAGCACCGGGGCCGAGGACATGACGATGAAACGCATCGGCCTGGCCCAGGAATGGGTGCCGGCCGGCAAGCGTGCGGCGCGCCAGGCCCTGGCCGCTGCCGTGCAGCAGAAGGAAGCGCTGATGGTGCAAACGGCCGCGGCCGAGACGCGCCTGCAGGCCGCCGCCGCCTACGTTGACGCGTACTTTGCGGGCCAGGCCCTGGCGCTGGCCAGCGCCAATGAACGCCACGCCCGGGAGGCGCTGGAAGCCGGAAGAGGGCGGCTGGCCGCGGCGGCCGGCGGCAGCGCGGAGCTGCTGGGGCTGGCGGGCGCACTCGGTGCCGCCGAGGACGAATCCGCCGAGCAGCGCCAGCAGCAGGCCTCGGCCCTGGCCGCGCTGCAGCGCTGGATCGGCCAGCCGGCCGACGCGCTGGACGCACCACGGCTGGCCGCCCCTCCCACTGCCGCTCACTTCATCGCCCAGCACCCCGCCGTCGTCGCGAAGCAGCGCGACGTGGAGGTGGCGCGCCAGGAGGTCGAGCTGATGCGCCTGAACCGCCGCCCGAACATCACCTACGAGCTGTCGTACGGCCAACGGCAGGGTCGGCCGGACCTGGTGTCCCTCGGCATCAGCATTCCGCTGCCGGTGGCGCCGGCCGTGCGCCAGGACCGCGAGACCGCCGCCAGCCTGGCCCTGGCCGACAAGGCCCAGGCCGAGCTGGCCGACGCCGAGCGCGCGGCGGCTGGCGAATACGCGGCCTGGAGCAGCGAGGCGAGGCGCCTGCAGCAGCGCATCGACCACTACCACCCGGCCGTGCTGGCACCGCTGCAGCAGCGCACCGAAGCCACGCTGGCCGCGTACCGCGCCAACCAGGCCAGCCTGCCGATGCTCTTCGAAGCGCGCCATGCCGAGCTGGAAGCGCAGCGCAAGCTGCTGGCCTTGCGGCGCGACCTGGCGCGCGCCCAGGTGCAGCTCGCCTTCAAACCCGTGCACGCCGAAGGAGCCACGCCATGAGCCCG
>CBIHPZ010000268.1:0-5791 GCA_966211865.1 uncultured Aquabacterium sp. | reverse complement strand
TCGTCGTCCCACAGCCCCAGCGCACGGGCTTCGTCCAGCGGCACGCGCTGGGTGCGCGTGACCTCCTTGAAGACCTCGGCCAGCGCCTCGGGGTCGCCCACGGGCAGCGGGTGCTGTTCCCACAGCTCGGGCCGCTCGCGCAGCGCGGACACCGGCAGGCTGCCGCGGCGCGTGGCGATCGGCAGCAACGACAGCGCCGGCGATTCCTGCGCATCCCAGGCGAGTTCCACCGGACACATCGTGGTGCGGCCGGGCGACGCGGGCAGGATGCGGCGGCCGTTGTCGGCGAAGAAGAGCGCGTTGATGAGCTCGGACTTGCCGCGCGAGAACTCCGCCACGAAGGCCAGCACCAGGCGGTCGGACGCCAGTCGCTGACGCAGGGTCCCGGCCAGGGCCGCGGCGTCGGCATCGAAGAGATCGAGGTCGGAGAGGATGCCGCCAAACTGCTCGATGCGGCGATCGAGCGATCGGCGCCACTCGGCCAGCGAATCCAGTTCACGCGAGAGCGTCGACGACATGCGGCAAAACAGCAAAAAGTTCGGACGATCGTAGCGCAGGCCCACCCTTGACCAGCGTGTAAAAAGTCCTTGAACCGCCGCTGTGGCGCGGGCGCCGCGACCGCGATCAGCGCCGCTGACAGCCCGCGCAGAAAAAGGTAGAGCGCTGGCCCTGCACGATGCGCTTCACGGTGCCACCGCAACGCGCGCAGGGCAGGCCTTCGCGGCCATAGACCAAGGCCTCGTTCTGGAACGCACCGCTCATGCCGTGGGCGTCGCGGAAGTCGCGCAGGGTCGACCCGCCCAGCTCGATCGCCCGCGCCAGGACCTGCCGCACCGCCGCCAGCAGGCGCTCGGCGCGCGGCAGGCTCAGGCGGTCGCAGCGCGCGCGGGGGTCGATGCCGGCGATGTGCAGCGCCTCGCTGACGTAGATGTTCCCGGCGCCCACCACCAGCTCGCCGCTCAGCAGCGCGGCCTTGACCGGCGACCGGCGGGCCTTCAGCGCGGCGTGGAAAACCTGCGGCGTCAGGGCCGCGTCGAAAGGCTCGGGGCCCAGGCGCGCCAGCAGCCTGGCCGCCGGGTCCGCCTGCAGTGAGTCGGACCACACCACGGCGCCGAAGCGGCGCGGATCCGTCAGCCGCAAGGTGCCACGGCTGGTGCGCAGCTCGAAGTGGTCGTGGACGCCGGCTGCGGCCGGACGCTCGGACAGGTTCAGCGAGCCCGACATGCCCAGGTGCATCAGCAGCCCGCCGCGCCGTGCGGCTTGCTCCATCGGCAGCCAGAGGTACTTGCCGCGGCGGGACATGTCGCCCAGCCGCATGCCCTGCAGCGCTTCAGGTTCGCAGCCCAGCGGCCAGCGCAGCGCCTTGCCCAGGCGCGCGGCCTCCACCTGGGCACCGCGAAGCCGCTCGGCCAGCGAGAGGCGGGTCACCTCGACTTCCGGCAACTCGGGCATCAGCGATCCCCGAGGAATGCGAACGAAGTGCGCTGCTGGCAGATCATCCAGGGAATTATGGGCCGCCAATAGAATCAATCCCCGTTTCAGGAGTGACGATGCCCGGTTCCACTGCGCGTTCGCGCCGCCTCAAGCCGTGGGTGGCCGCAGCCGCGGCGATCTCTTTCAGCACCGGCGTCGCATGGGGCCAGCAGGCGCCGGCAGCGGCAGCGCCGCCCGCCCCGGCAGCAGCCGAGAACGCGGCGCCCGAGCCGCAGAATTCCGCGCTCGACGACACGCTCTTCTACCAGCTGCTGATCGGGGAAATGGAACTGTCGGCCGGCCGCGCCGGCAGCGCCTTCGAAGTGATCCTGGACGCCGCCCGCCGCCAGAAGGACGACGCCCTCTTCCGCCGCGCCATCGACATCGCCCTGCAGGGCCGCGCCGCCAGCCAGGCGCTGGCCGCCGCGCGTGCCTGGCGCGCCGCCAAGCCGCAGTCCTTCGAGGCCATCCGCTACGAAGCGCAGATCCTGCTGGCGCTGAACCGCATCGACGAACTGGACGAACCGCTGCAGGCCTGGCTGGCCGCCGTGCCGGCACCGGAGCGCCCCGGCACCATCGCCGCCCTGCCGCGCCTGATGCAGCGCGCCAACGACCGCACCAAGGCCCTGGCGCTGCTCGAACAGGTACTGGCGCCGCACCTGCAGCAGCCGGCCACCCGCAACGCCAGCCTGGTGGCGCTGGCCCGGGCCCAACTGAATGCCGGCCAGGCGGACGCAGCGCTGAAGCGACTGCAGGAAGCGCATGCCGCCGACCCCGCCGCCACCGGGCCGGTGCTGCTGGCGCTGGACATGCTGCCGGCTCACGCGGCGGCCGAGCAGGTCGTGCTGCAGCACCTGTCGCGCCCGGATGCCGAGCCCGCTGTGCGCATGGCCTACGTCCGCCTGTTGACGCAGCAGCAGCGCTATGTGGACGCCGCCGCGCAGCTCGACGTCCTCACCCGCGACAAGCCCCAGCTCGCCGAGCCGTGGCTCTCGCTGGGCGCGCTGCGGCTGGAACTGAAGCAGCCCAAGGAAGCCGAGACGGCGCTTCTGAAGTTCGTGGAGCTGGCGCAAAAGGGTGACGTGCAGGTCGACGCCACCGCCGACGACGATGACGACAACCCCGCCGCTGGCGCCGACCGCACGCTCACGCAGGCCTGGCTGCTGCTGGCGCAGATCGCCGAGCAGCGTGGCGACGTGAAGGCTGCGGAGCAGTGGCTGTCGCGCGTCGACAACCCGCAGCGCGCACTGGAAGTGCAGACCCGGCGCGCCTCGATGCTGATCCGCCAGGGCAAGGTGAAGGAGGCCCGCCAGCTGATCCAGGCCGTGCCCGAGCGCCAGCCCGACGACGCCCGCGCCAAGCTGTTGGCCGAGGCCCAGGTGCTGCGCGACGGCAAGCGCTGGCGCGAAGCCGCCGACGTGCTGGCCGGCGCCAACCAGCGCTTCGCCGACGATGTCGACCTGATGTACGAGCAGGCGATGGCCGAGGAAAAGGTCGAGCGCTTTCCCGAGATGGAACGCCTGCTGCGCCGCGTGATCGAGCTGAAGCCGGACCACCCGCACGCGCACAACGCGCTCGGCTACTCGCTGGCCGATCGCAACCAGCGCCTGCCCGAGGCGCGCGACCTGATCCGCAAGGCGCTGGACCTGTCGCCCGGCGACCCCTTCATCACCGACAGCCTGGGCTGGGTCGAGTACCGCCTGGGCAACCGCGCCGAGGCCGCGAAGCTGCTGCGCCAGGCCTACCGCGCTCGGCCGGACACCGAGATCGCCGCCCACCTGGGCGAGGTGCTGTGGATGATGGGCGAGCGCGAGGAGGCGAAACGCATCCTGCAGGACGCACGCGGCCGCGACTCCGCCAACGAGGTGCTGCGCGAGACGCTCGCCCGGCTCAAGGTCGGCCTTTGAATCGCGCCGTGAATCGGCCTTTGCTTCGGCCTCTTTTTCAGGCTCCGTCCCGGCCGCTTCTCGCCCACTGCACCCGGCTGGCGCAGCGAGCAGCGCCCCTCGTGGCGGCGCTGGCGCTGGCGGCCTGCACGACGCCGCCCCGCTCCCCGACGGCCCCGGGCGCGCCCGAACCGCTGTCGGGCCGCCTGCTGGTCCGCATCGACGGCCAGCCGCCCCGCAGCGTCAGTGCCAGCTTCGAGCTGACCGGCACGCCCACGGAGGGCGCGCTGGTGCTCAGCGGCCCGCTGGGCGCCACCGCCGCGAAGGCCCGCTGGGCGCGCGGCGAGGCCGCGCTGAAGTCCGGCGACAAGGAAACCCGCTACCCCGACCTCGACAGCCTCGCTGAAGACGCGCTGGGGGAACGCATTCCCATCGCCGCACTGTTCGACTGGCTGCGCGGCAGGCCGTGGAACGGCGCGGCCTCCACGCCACGTGCCGACGGCGCGCCTGGCTTCGAGCAACTCGGCTGGCGCATCAACCTGGCCCGTGCCACCGAAGGCTGGGTCGAAGCCGAACGCGCAGCGCCTCCCGCCGTGCTGGTGCGCGCGAAGCTGGACGACCCGAACTGACTTCCCGCCCCAACCCATGACCCTGCGCGCGATCCACGAGGTCCCGGCGCCCGCCAAGCTCAACCTGTTCCTGCACGTCGTCGGCCGCCGGCCCGACGGCTACCACCTGCTGCAGTCGGTCTTCGTGCTGCTGGATTGGTGCGACACCCTGCACTTCGAACGCCGCGCCGACGGCCGCCTGCAGCGCCACGACCTGGGCCCGACGCTGCCCGCCGACGACCTGTGCCTGCGCGCCGCACGTGCCTTGCAGCAGGCCAGCGGCTGCACGCTGGGCGCCGACATCCACATCGACAAGCAGGTGCCCTGGGGTGCAGGCCTGGGCGGCGGCAGCTCGGACGCCGCTTCCACGCTGCTAACGCTCAATCGCCTGTGGGACCTGCACTGGCCACGGCAACGCCTGCTGGACCTCGCGCTGGCGCTGGGCGCCGATGTGCCCTTCTTCGTCAACGGCCGCTCCGCGTTCGTCGAGGGCATCGGCGAACGACTCACGCCGATCGAGGTGCCGCCGCAGTGGTTCGCGGTCGTGAAGCCGCCCACGCCGATCGCGACCGCGGCGATTTTTTCGAGTCCATTGCTGCGACGCGACACTGAAGCTGCTATAGTCGTGGACTTTCTCGCAGACACCCAGCTGCAACACTGGTTGTCGGGCGAGGGTCCGCAGGACGGCACCGGCTTCGGCCGCAACGATCTGCAGGCCCCGGCCGAAAATCATTGTCCCGAGGTGGCGCAAGCCGCCCGGTGGCTGGAAGCCCGCTACGGCAACAGCCGCATGTCGGGGTCCGGCAGTGCCGTGTTTGCGAGAGCCGGCGCAGGCGTTCAGCCCGCGGCGACATGGGGCGAGGACGATCTCCCGCCCCGATGGGTCGGCCGCCTGTGTCGCAGTCTGGATCACCATCCGCTCGTCGGTTGGTCAGACTGAAGGTTTCGAGGGTCCGGTGCGAGCCGGGTCCTGTGTAGGGGAGTCGCCAAGTTGGTCAAGGCATCGGATTTTGATTCCGACATGCGAGGGTTCGAGTCCTTCCTCCCCTGCCAAACATCTTTCTCGCCGTACTCGTCGTCCCCGTCGTCCTTCCCCCGCTGACCGAGCCTTTCGCGGAGCCAAGCCGTGCTGTTCAACACCGTGCTGTTCACCGGCAATGCCAACCCCGCACTGGCCGAGGAAATCGGCAAGAGCCTGGGCGTCGAACTGGGAAAGGCCACCGTCAGCCGCTTCTCCGACGGTGAAGTCACGGTCGAGATCCATCAGAACGTCCGCGCCCGCGACGTCTTCGTCGTGCAGCCCACCTGCGCACCGACGAACGAGAACCTGATGGAACTGCTGATCATGGTCGATGCGTTGAAGCGCGCCAGCGCGCGCCGCATCACCGCCGTGATCCCCTACTACGGCTACGCACGCCAGGACCGCCGCCCGCGCTCGATGCGGGTGCCGATCAGCGCCAAGGTGGTCGCCAACCTGCTGGAGACCGTCGGCGTCGAGCGTGTGCTCACCATGGACCTGCACGCCGACCAGATCCAGGGCTTCTTCGACATCCCGGTCGACAACATCTACGCCTCGCCGGTGCTGCTGTCGGACCTGAAGAGCAAGGCCTACCCCGACCTCGTGGTCGTGTCGCCGGACGTCGGCGGCGTGGTGCGCGCCCGCGCGCTGGCCAAGCAGCTCGGCAGCGACCTGGCCATCATCGACAAGCGCCGGCCCAAGGCCAACGTCTCCGAGGTGATGCACGTCATCGGCGAGATCGAAGGCCGCAACTGCGTGATCATGGACGACATGATCGACACCGCCGGCACGCTGGTGAAGGCGGC
>CBIHPZ010000267.1:0-5801 GCA_966211865.1 uncultured Aquabacterium sp. | reverse complement strand
GGCGTCATGCCGGCCTGCACGTCGTGCGCCTGCAGGAACACGCGGCCGAACCAGATGACGATGAGCAGGCCCGCCAGGTTCAGCCAATGGCGCGCCGGCAGCAGCAGCGGCTTGCCGCCGATGCGGCCCGAGAGCTTGCCGAACGCGATGATGGAGCCCGAGAAGGTGACCGCGCCGATCAGGATGCCGACGTAGATCTCGACCTCGTGGATGGCCTTCTCGGCGGCCGTCGGGAAGACGGTGGAGGTGTCGATGTAGCTGGCGAAGCCCACCAGGCAGGCGGCCAGGCCGACCAGGCTGTGCATCAGCGCCACCAGCTCGGGCATCTGCGTCATCTGCACCTTCTTCGCGGCGAAGAGGCCGATGCCGCCGCCGACGACCAGCGCGCCGACGATCCACGGGATGCCACCGGCCGACACGCGCGGCCCCAGCACGGTGGCCAGCACCGCGATGGTCATGCCGATCATGCCGAACAGGTTGCCGCGGCGGGCGGTCTCGGGGTTGGAGAGCCCGCCCAGGCTCAGGATGAAGAGGATGGTGGCGCCGATGTAGGCGACGGTGGCCAGGCTAGCGGTCATGGTCAGCGTCTTTCGGTGTTATTTGCGGAACATGGCCAGCATGCGCTTCGTCACCGCGAAGCCGCCGAACATGTTGATGGCCGTCAGCACCAGCGAGAAGACGGCCAGGCCCAGGATCAGCGCATTGGGCCGGTTGGTGGCCCCGGCCGCATCCAGCGGCGGCGCCACCTGCACCAGCGCGCCGATGGCGATGATCGACGAGATGGCGTTGGTCACGCTCATCAGCGGCGTGTGCAGTGACGGCGTGACGTTCCACACCACCATGTAGCCGACGAAGCAGGCCAGCACGAACACGGTGAAGTGCGACAGGAAGGTGGCCGGCGCGTACAGGCCCACCAGCGCGAACAGCAGCGCGCCGATGCCGAACACGATGGCCAGCGACTGGCCCGACATCGGCTCGCCGGGGCCATGGCCGTGTGCTTTGGGTGTTGGCGCCGCGGCGGCCTTGGGTTTCGGCGGCGCGGCCGGCAGCTTGGGCGGCGGCGCGGGCCAGGTGACTTCGCCGTTCCGGATGACGGTGAGGCCGCGGATGGCGTCGTCCTCGAAGTTGACGTTGACCGTGCCGTCCTTCGCCTTGCACAGCTCCTCGGTCACGCGCAGCAGGTTGGTGGAGTACAGCGTGGACGACTGCTTGGCCAGGCGGCTGACGAGGTCGGTGTAGCCGATGATCGTGACGCCGTGGCGCACCACCGCCTCGCCCGGCACGGTCAGCTCGCAGTTGCCGCCCTGTTCGCCGGCCATGTCGACGATGACGCTGCCGGGCTTCATGCTCTGCACCATCTCGGCGGTGATCAGCTTGGGCGCCGGCTTGCCCGGGATCAGCGCGGTGGTGATGATGATGTCCGCGTCTTTCGCCTGTTGGGCGTACATCGCGCGCTGCGCGGCCTGGAAGCCTTCGCTCATCACCTTGGCGTAGCCGCCGCCGCCCGAGCCTTCTTCCTCGTAGTCGACCTTGACGAACTCGCCGCCCAGCGAGACGACCTGGTCGGCCACCTCGGCGCGGGTGTCGTTGGCGCGCACGATGGCGCCCAGGTTCGCCGCCGTGCCGATGGCCGCCAGGCCCGCCACGCCGGCGCCGGCGACGAAGACCTTGGCCGGCGGGATCTTGCCGGCGGCGGTGATCTGGCCGTTGAAGAAGCGGCCGAAGGCATTGGCCGCTTCCACCACCGCGCGGTAGCCGCTGACGCCGGCCATCGAGGTCAGCGCGTCCATCTTCTGCGCGCGCGAAAGTTGCCGCGGCAGCGCGTCGATGGCCAGCACGGTGGCCTTCTTCGCCGCCAGCTGCTGCATCAGCTCGGGGTTCTGCGCCGGCCAGATGAAGCTGATGAGCATGCCGCCTTCGCGCATCAGGCCCACTTCGGCGGCGCTGGGCTGGCGCACCTTGAAGACGATGTCCGAGCCGGCCCACAGTTCGGCGGCCGTGGGCACCACCTCGGCCCCCGCGGCGCGGTAGCTCTCGTCGTCGAAGTTCGCGGCCTCGCCCGCGCCGCTTTCGACCGCGACCGAGAAGCCCAGCTTGATGAGCTTCTGAACCACGTCGGGCACGGTGGCCACGCGCTTCTCGCCCGCAGCCGTTTCCCTCGGAACTCCGATACGCAATGCCATGAGAGCAACTCCTCGATTGATTCGCACCGGAGCCGGGTGCGGGCACCGGCGCCATGCCGGTCCGTCCCGCGAACTCCTCGTGCGCCCCGTGCACGCGGGGCGCCTTTCTCGCGGGAAGCTTAACCCGAGATCCCCGGCCGCCCGGGCGTAGCATCGGCCGATGGCTCATGAGCGTTGGAAACCCGCCGTCACTGTCGCCGCCGTGATTGCCGAGGGCGGCCGCTACCTGCTGGTGCAGGAGATGACGCGCGAGGGCCTGCGGCTGAACAACCCCGCCGGCCACCTGGACCCGGGCGAGTCGCCGCAGGAAGCGGTGCAGCGCGAATGCCTGGAAGAGACGGCCCGCGCCTTCGCGCCCGAGGCGCTGGTGGGGCTTTACTTCTGGCGCTTCACGCGGGCGACCGAGCCGGCGGAGGACGTGACCTACCTGCGCATCGCCTACTGCGGCCGCGTCGGCGACGAACTGCCCGGCCTGCGCTACGACGAGGGCATCGAGCGCACGCTGTGGCTCACGCCGGACGAGATCCGCGCGCGCCGCGACGAGCACCGCAGCCCGCTGGTGCTGCGCTGCATCGAGGACCACCTGGCGGGCCGGCGCTTTCCGCTGGACCTGATCCATGGCGATCCGACCTTGCAGCGGCCATTCCCGCTCGGCTGATGGGCCGGGCGGACCTGCGGGTGTGATCCGCCCGGCCGGCCCGGCTTCTTGAGGCGAGGGCGGGTGCGGCCGGCACCGTGCCGCGACAGCCGCCCGCTCCCGTCAGCGCACCGCGGCCAGCATGTGCTGCGCTTCGCGCTCCCGCACCGCCGCGTAGAGGCGGATGCGCGCCGCGACCCGCGCGGCTTCGGCCGTGCCCGCCTCGCCCGCCAGCCGCCGCTGGTCTTCCAGCAGGGCGGCGGCCTGCGCGCCGTCGTGGAAGGCCTGCGCGGCATTGGGCAGCAGCCACAGGCTGCCGCCGAAGGGGCCGATGCCGGCCAGCTTGGCCAGCGCGTCGAAGTTCTGCTTGGTGAACTCGTAGGCCCGCGCGCCGAAGCGGCCGGCGTCGGCCACCCTGCCTGGCAATTCGCAGGCGATGTTGGTGGGCAGCTGGCCGGACAGCGACAGCGCCAGCACCTCGTCCACCTGCGCGGGCGTGCCGGCACTGGCCAGTGCGGAGGCCAGCAGCCAGCGGTCTTCCTCGCTGGTGGTGGCCAGCAGCTTCGCGCGCAGCTGGCCGAACTGCGCCTCGGTGGCGTGGCGGCCCACGGCGGCGACGACGCCCGGCCGCAGCGCCGGCGGCAGCGGCGTGCGGCCGCTGGCATCGGCGTCGAAGCGGGCGGCGGCCTCGGCGATCACCCCGGCGTCGTTGAAGCGCGCGAGCAGGCCGATGAGCTTGACGCGCTGGCGGGCGTCGGTGGCCGGCTCGTCCGCGCGCGGGTCCCAGCCCAGGCGCTTCAGCTCGGGGCCGAAGAGCGCGCGCGCGGCTTCATGCACCTGGGCCTGGGCCGGCAGGCCGGCGAAGGCCTCGTCCAGGAAGACCAGCGCGTCGCCGGCCTGGGCGTACAGCGCCGCGCGGCCGGCGTCCGGCACCGCCGGCAGCTGCTGGAGCAACGCAAGGTACTGGCCCAGCGGCTGCTCGCCGGCCTGCGCCAGAGCAAAGGCGTCGCTCAACAGCGCCATGCGGTCGGCCGGGCTCAGCGACGGCAGCGCGGCGGCCAGGGCCGGTTGTGCCTCGGCCGCGTACTTCACGCGGTAGTAGCCCTTGCCGCCGGCATTGGCCAGCACCGGCTCGGGGCTGCAGGCGCCCAGCGTGTGTTCGGCTTCCGGCGCGTCCAGCAGCAGCGTGGCCTGCCGCGCGCCCTGGCGCAGCTGCACGGGAATGCGCCAGCGCTGCGGCGCCAGCCCGGGCTCGACCGCGAAGCGGCGCTGCGACAGGCGCACCACGCTGCGGCCTTCGCGGCAGTCCTGCGCCACGGTCACCAGCGGCACGCCCGGCTGGTCGGTCCAGCTGGCGGCCACGGCGGACACGTCGCGCCCGGACGCCCGGCCCAGGTGGTGCCACAGGTCGCCCGCTGCGGCATTGGAGTAGCGGCGCTCGCGCATGTAGGCGGCCAGGCCGCGCTGGAAGGCCTCGGGGCCCAGCCACTGCTCCAGCATGCTCAGCACCGCGCCGCCCTTGTTGTAGGTGATGTTGTCGAACTGGCCGCTGACGCGGCTTTCGTCGACCATGCCTTCGCGGATGGCCCGGGTGGCGGTGGTGGCGTCGCGGGACAGCGCGTGCTCCAGGTGGCGGCGCACGTCCAGCGGCACCTGCCACGTGGGGTTGAAGTGGTCGGTGGCCTTGTTCTCCATCCAGGTGGCGAAGGCCTCGTTGAGCCAGATCTCGTCCCACGAGGCGGCGGTGACGAGGTTGCCGAACCACTGGTGCGCGATCTCGTGCGCGGCGATCGAGAAGACCCAGCGCTGCGTGTCCGGGCCGCTGCGCGCGGGGTCGACCAGCAGCGCGGCCTCGTTGTAGGAGATCAGGCCCCAGTCCTCCATCGCGCCGTTGCGCACGCCGGGCACGGCCAGCTGGTCGAGCTTGGGCAGCGCATAGGGCACGCCGAAATAGCGGCCGTAGTACGGCAGCAGCTGCTGCGTGGCGGCGAGGGCGTAGGCCGCCTGGTCGCGCTTGCCCGGCGCGGTGAGGATGCGCAGCGGCACCGGGCCGGCGCGGCCTTGCAGCGCGTCGAAGCGGCCGACGGTGAGCGCGACCAGGTAGCTGGGCATGGCCGGCGTGGGGGCGAAGCGGTGCAGCGTGGTGCCGCGGCCTTCGTCCACCCGGGTGCGCGCGGGCATGTTCGATTCCACCTGCAGCCCGCGCGGCGCGCGCACGGCGATCTCGAACACGGCGCGGAAGGCCGGCTCGTCGAAGGCGGGAAAGAGGGTGCGGGCGTACACCGCCTCCAGCTGCGTGAACAGCATGGGCGTGGTGGTGACGGCGCTGCCCGCGGCGGTGCCGGTGGTGCCGTTGGCGTCGGTGCCGGCGCTGGTGCTGGTGCCGGTGCCGGTGCCGGTGCTTGCGGTCGCGCTCGCGCCCGGGTGCGCGTTGACATCCACGCGGAACAGCCCCTCGCCGCTGCGCTGCACCTGGCCACGCCAGGCCAGGTGGAGCGTGTGGCGGCCGGGTGCCAGCGGCTGGCCATCGGCCGGCAGCAGGCGCCAGGTGGTGGCGGCCTCGTCGGCTTCGATGCGCAGCGCGCGGCGGCGGCCGTCGGCGCCTTGCACGCTGGCCTCGCCCGCTTCCAGCTGCGCGGCGTGCAACAGCAGGCTGGGCAGGCCGCGGCGCAGTTCCACCTCGATCGCGGCACGGCCGCTGAAGCGGTCCTGCGCGGGGTCGAGGTCGAATTCCAGCTGGTACCGGCGCGGGCGGGCGTCCTTGGGCAGGCGGCCGGGGGTGCGGTCGAAGTCGAAGCGTTCGGCCGGGGCCGCGGTGGCGAAAGAGGCGGCGAGTGGCGGGGTGGGGGACGTGGCCGCTGGGGCGCCTGCCGACGGGGCCTGTGCGTGGGCCAGGCTGAAGGCCGCCGCGGCCGCGGCCCAGGTGACGGCAGCGGCGCCGTGCCGCTTGAGCTGCGTGATGGCGTGCGAGGTGGCGCGTG
>CBIHPZ010000266.1:0-5809 GCA_966211865.1 uncultured Aquabacterium sp. | reverse complement strand
ACGGCACGCCGAACAACCTGCACGTGGTGCGCTCGATGCGCGGCGCCATCGGGCGTCGGCTGGCCATTGGCTCGGGGTCACGCCGCGAGTTGCGCGAGCTGGAAGAGCAGCTCGCGCAGCTGGTCATCGCCTCTGCGGCCGGTGATGCCGAGGCGAAGAAGCAGATTCCGCCGCTGGAAGAGGAAATCGCGGCGCTGCGCAACCGGCTCGAGCGCATTCCTTACCTCGACCCGATCGACCTGCGCTTTCGCAACCGCATCAAGGTGCCGGTGCCGACCAGCAAGGCGGTGATGTTCTGCCTGATGGACGTCTCCGGTTCGATGGACGAAGGGCGCAAGGACTTGTCCAAGCGCTTCTTCATCCTGCTGTACCTGTTCCTGACGCGGCACTACGAGAAGATCGACATCGTCTTCATCCGGCACCACACCCAAGCGCAGGAAGTCGACGAGCAGAACTTCTTCCATGCCACCGAAACCGGCGGCACCGTGGTGTCGAGCGCGCTGGTGCTGATGGAAGAGATCATCCGCGCGCGCTACCCCAGCGGCGAATGGAACATCTACGGTGCGCAGGCGAGCGATGGCGACAACTGGCACCACGACAGCGGCCGCTGCCGCGAGCTGCTGGCCGACAAGATCCTGCCGCTGTGCCGCTACTACGCCTATGTGCAGGTGGCCGAGGAAGAGCAGAACCTGTGGGAAGAGTATTCCCAGCTGGTCGGCGAGGTGAAGCACTTCGCGATGCGCAAGGTCACCGAGGCCTCGCAGATCTACCCGGTGTTCCGCGAGCTGTTCAAGAAGGAAGGCACCCCCGCCTGAGGGTGCCGCGAGGACTCTTATGAGCACGACGTTCGAGAACCGCCGACAGATCGGCGCCGCGCCGCGGCCGGACGGCTACGGCGGCCGCCGCAAGCAGACGCCGCTGCGCCAGCCGCTGCCGCTGAAGGAGCGCCCGTCGGGACCGCTGCCCGGGCCCAGCGACTGGACCTTCGAGCTGATCCACGAGTACCACGACGTGATCAAGGCCACGGCCCAGCGCTACGGCCTCGACACCTATCCCAATCAGCTCGAGGTCATCACGGCCGAGCAGATGATGGATGCCTATGCCAGCGTCGGCATGCCGGTGAACTACCGGCACTGGAGCTACGGCAAGGAGTTCATCTCCACCGAGAAGAACTACCGGCGCGGCCACATGGGCCTGGCCTACGAGATCGTCATCAACTCGAACCCCTGCATCAGCTACCTGATGGAGGAGAACACGATGGCGATGCAGGCGCTGGTGATCGCGCATGCCGCCTACGGCCACAACAGCTTCTTCAAGGGCAATTACCTGTTCCGCATGTGGACCGATGCGTCGTCGATCATCGACTACCTGGTCTACGCGAAGAACTACATCGCCGAATGCGAGGAACGCCACGGCATGGACACGGTCGAGGCCTTCCTCGATTCCTGCCATGCACTGTCCAACCACGGTGTCGACCGTTATCGCCGCCCCAGCCGCAAGAGCCTGGCGCAGGAACTGGCCGACCGCAAGGACCGCGAGGCCTACGCGCAGCGCCAGGTCAACGACCTGTGGCGCACCCTGCCGCGCAAGGCCGATAAATCGGAAGTGACGCAGGAGACGCGGCGCTTCCCCGAAGAACCGCAGGAGAACCTGCTGTACTTCATCGAGAAGAACGCGCCGCTGCTGGAACCCTGGCAGCGCGAGGTGGTGCGCATCGTGCGCAAGGTGGCGCAGTACTTCTACCCGCAGCGCCAGAGCCAGGTGATGAACGAGGGCTGGGCCACGTTCTGGCACCACCGGCTGCTGAACACCATGTACGACGAGGGCTGGTTGACCGACGGCGTGATGATCGAGTGGCTGAAGTCGCACACCAACGTGGTCTACCAGCCGCGCGTGGGTGACCGTGGCTACAGCGGCCTGAACCCGTATGCGCTGGGCTTCGCGATGTACACCGACATCAAGCGCATCTGCGAGAACCCCACCGACGAAGACCGCGAGTGGTTCCCCGACCTGGCCGGCTCCGACTGGGTGCCCTCGCTGGACCACGCGATGCGCAACTACAAGGACGAGAGCTTCATCGGCCAGTACCTGAGCCCGAAGCTGATGCGCGACTTCCGCCTCTTCGCCATCACCGACGACGAGAAGGAAAGCGAGCTGGAGGTCAGCGCGATCCATGACGACAACGGCTACCGCCGCGTGCGCGAAGCGCTGTCGCGCCAATACGACCTGGGCTCCCGCGAGCCGAACATCCAGGTCTGGAACGTGAACCTGCGCGGCGACCGGTCGCTCACGCTGCGCCACTTCCAGCACAACGACCGGCCGCTGGACGACGGCGCGCAGGAGGTGCTGAAGCACGTGGCCCGGCTGTGGGGCTTCGGCGTGCACCTGGAAAGCGTCAACTCCAAGAGCGACGTGACCAAGCGCTGGTCCGTCGGCGCACCGCAGCAGTAAGCGCGGGCGCGCCTGGCCCCGCCCACGGCTCGCCCGTGGGCCATGGCACCACCGTGGCTGCGGCCAAGGCCGTACTGGCCGGCGGGTGACTCAAGTTCCCGCTCCCCTGGGTCGATAGGACGAAGACAGACCGCCGGCCTGGGCCGGAGGTCTCCCTCTTCCTTTCACCTCGGGTGCCGACCTTGTCGCTGCTGTCGTTCTGCCAACGCTGGATGCCCCTGCGCCGCTCGCCGGCGCCGGGCCCGTTCGCGGCGGTCGGTGGGGCGGCGCCGGCGCGCTTCACCCACTGGCGGGTGCGGCTGGCGCTTTACGGCGTGCTGCTGGTGGCCGGCGCGCTGCTGCTGGGCCTGCGTTGGCAGGCCGACCAGCACGAGACGGAGCGCCGCCACGACGCCGAGGTGGTGGTGCTGGCCGCGCGCCAGGGCATGTGGAGCCAGCACATCGCCCGGCTGGCGGCGCTGCAGCAAACCGTGCCGGCCGATCCTCAGCCGGTGGCGCGCGCGCTGCGCGAAGCCATCGACACGGCCCAGGCCGAAGCCCGCCGGCTCGCCGAACGCGTGGACCAGCAAAGCCGCGGCTCGGCGGAAGCCGCCGGTTCGCTGCGCCCTGCGGTGCAGGAATGGCACGAAGCGCGCGATCGCCTGGCCTACCGTGCCGAGGGCGTGCGGCGCAGCCTGCTGGAGCAGGAAGGCACCGAATGGCTGCACGCGGCCGTGGTGGCGCTGCAGATGGAAGCCGAACCGGTGCTCGCCGCCGCTCAGCGTCTGGCGCAGCGCAGCGCTGACGTGGCCCGGGTCCGCAGCGAAAGGGCCGCGGACCAGCAGCGCCACGCCGTGCTCTTCGCTGCAGCGATGCTGCTGCTGCTGGCGGCCGGTGTGGCCGAGCCCACGGCCCGCGCCGTTCAGCGCCAGACCCAACGCCTGGCCGCGCAGGCCGATGAACTGGCCTGCCAGGCGCTGGTCGCCGCGCGCACCAACCACGCGGTGCTGGTGGGCGACGCCAAAGGCCGCATCCTGTGGGCCAACCCCGCGTTCGAGCGCATCACCGGCTACACGACGTCCGAGGTCATCGGCCACAACCCGGTGCGCCTGCTGCAGGCCGCCGATGCCGACCCGCAGGTGGTGCAGCGCATCCGCGAAGCGCAGCTGGGCGGCTTCGGCGTGCGGGTGGAGCTGCTGACACGCAATCGAGCCGGCCGCGACTACTGGCTGGACCTGGACATGCAGCCGCTGCACGACACCGAAGGCCGCGTCACCGGCTTCGTCGTCGTCGCCGGCGACATCACCGAACGCGTGACCGAACGCCTGAAGGCCGCCGCCTTGCTGGCCGCGCTGCCCACCGGCGTGCTGGTGCAGGACGGGCAGGGCCGCAGCACCGACTGCAACCCCGCCGCGCTGCGCATGCTGGGTCTGAACAGCGAGCAGCTGCTGCGGCAAAGTCCGCTGCCTGCGCACTGGAAGGTGCTGCGCGAGGACCTGAGCGAATGCCCGCTCGAAGAGCGACCCGGCACGCTGGCGCTGCGCAGCGGCCAGGGCCTGCACGGGTGCACGCTGGGCGTGACGCGGCCGGACGGCGAGCTGCGCTGGCTGCTGGTGAATGCCGAGCCCATCACCGACGCGCTGGGCCGCCCCGCGGGCGTCGTGTCCTGCTTCATCGACGTGACCGAGCAGCGCAACCAGCGCGTGCTGCTGGAGATGACGGTGGATGCCGCCGGCGTCGGCACCTGGCAGTGGGACATGCGCAGCGGCGAGGTCCTGGTCAACGAGCGGCTGATGACCATGCTGGGCTACCGCGCCGGCGAGTTCGCGCTGCGCGGCAACGTGCTGGACGACCTCATCCATCCCGACGATGCCGAGCCGCGCCGCCAGGCGCTGCAGATGCACCTGAACAACCCCGAGGTGCCGTTCCGCTGCGAGCAGCGCCTGCGTCGTCCCGATGGCGAATGGGCCACGGTGCTCAGCTGCGGCACGGTGATCGAGCGCAGCGACAACGGCCGCCCGCGCCGCATGGCCGGCCTGCATTTCGACATGACCGAGCAGATGCAGATGCAGGCCATGCTGCGCCACGCCGCGCGCACCGATGGCCTGACGCAGCTGCCCAACCGCGCCGCCGTGTTCGACCGCGTGCAGCAGGTGCTGCAGCGCGCGGCCAGCCAGCCCGGCTTCGGCTATGCGGTGCTGTTCATGGACTTCGACCGCTTCAAGCAGGTCAACGACACGCTCGGCCACGCGGTGGGCGACGAGCTGCTGCGCCAGATCGCGCAGCGCCTGCGCAACGCGCTGCGTGTGGGCGACCTGATCAGCCACGCGCCCCGGTATGAGCACACCGCGGGCCGCATCGGCGGGGATGAATTCGTCGTGGTGCTGGAACACGTCCGCGGCCGCGACGATGCCTGCGCCGTGGCACGGCGCCTGCTGGAAGCGCTGGCCGAGCCCTACCGCATCGGGCCGCACGTGGTGCACTCCACCGCCAGCATCGGCATCGTCACCTCGGAACAGGCGGCCAACGACGCCAACACCGTGATGCGCGACGCCGACACCGCGATGTACGAGGCCAAGCGCAACGGGCGCGGGCGTTTCGTGGTGTTCGACCCGTCGATGCACGAGCGCGTGGCGCGCAGCCTGGGCACCGAGAACGACCTGCGCCTGGCGTTGGAACGGGACGAGCTCTTTGTGGTTTATCAGCCGGTGGTGGACCTGGGGGCGGCCGGCGGCAGCGCGGTCGAGGCGCTGGTGCGCTGGCGCCACCCCACGCGCGGGCTGGTCTCGCCGGCGGACTTCATTCCGGTGGCCGAGGAATCGGGCCTGATCGTCGAGGTGGGCCGCCAGGTGCTGGCCGCGGCCTGCCGTCAGTTCATGGCCTGGCGGCAGCAGCTGGGCGACAAGGCACCGGGCTCGGTGGCCGTCAACCTGTCGCCGGTGCAGCTGCGCCACCCCACGCTGCTGGACGACGTGCAGGCCTGCCTGCGCGCCACCGGCATCCAGCCGCGCCAGCTGCAGCTGGAAGTGACCGAAAGCCTGGCGGCACAGGACGAGCTGGCGCGCACGCGCCTGCGCGAGCTGAAGGCGCTGGGCCTGGGCCTGTCGCTGGACGACTTCGGCACCGGCTACTCGTCGCTCGCCTGCCTGCACCAGCTGCCGGTGGACACGGTGAAGATCGACCGCAGCTTCGTCAGCCATGCCGAGCACAGCGAATACCACCGCGCGCTGATCGAGGCGACCATCCGCGTGGCGCAGACCCTGGGCATGAGCACCGTCGCCGAAGGCATCGAGACCGAGGGCCAGGCGGCGCTGATGGCCGAGCTGCAGTGCGGCCGCGGCCAGGGCTACCTCTTCAGCAAGCCGCTGGAGCCGGGCGA
>CBIHPZ010000265.1:0-5813 GCA_966211865.1 uncultured Aquabacterium sp. | reverse complement strand
GACGGCTACGGCTTCCTGAAGGTGCCGGAAGGCGAGCCCGCGCTGAAGGTCGGCCACATCGTGGCCGAATCGTTCATCAGCGACCGTGCGGGCCGGCTCTGGGTCGGCGCCGACGACTCGCTGAACCGCTACGACCCCGCGACGGGCGGCTTCCAGCAGTACCGCTCGCCGAACGAGGCCTGCGGCACCGTGCGGGTCGCCCACGACATCGTCGAGGACCAGCAGGGCGTGATCTGGCTGGCGACGGACGACGGCGTGACGGCCCTGGACCCGGCCACCTCGCAGACCACCTGCCACCGCCCGCGCTACACGGCGGGGGTGGGGGAGTCGCGGGTCATCGCGATGGCGGCGGTGGCGGACGGCACGCTGTGGGTCACCAGCAGCGAAGGCCTGCATGTGCTCGACCGGCGTTCCGGCCAGGTGACGCGGCACATCAAGCTGGAGACGGCCTCCGGGCGCCGGTTCGTCGCCACGGGCTTCCCGTCGAGGCCCTTCCAGGACAGCAAGGGCCTGCTGTGGTTCGGCCTGTCGTCGGGGGGCGACCTGGCGTCGGTCGACGTCACCAGCGGCCAGGTCACCGTCTACGCGTTCCGCAACGGCGGGTTGGCAAGCGGCGCGTCATCGGGCGTCGTGAGCATCCAGGAAGACGCCGAGCACGCGCTGTGGCTCGGCACGAACAAGCTGGGCCTGGTGAAGCTGACGCCCGACCGCAAGCAGGCGGTCTGGTACCAGGGCAACCCGGACGACCCCGACGGGCTGCGCGACGACCTGGTGGTGGGACTGTTCAAGGCCCGCGACGGCAGTTTCTGGGGGACGACGCGCTCGGGCGCCATCCACCGCTTCGACACCACACAGGCACGCTTCCGGTCGTACCGCCACCAGCAGGCGTTGCCGCAGAGCCTGGGCAAGGGCGCGGTGACGGCCGCCTACGTCGAGGACGCCGAGACGCTGTGGATCGGGACGGACCGCGGCCTGAACCGGGTCGACCGCCGGACGGACGAGGTGACGCGCTTCGAGCAGCCGGTCTTCGCGCGCGGGGTCAGCGCCATCCGCAAGGACGCCGCCGGCCAGCTGTGGGTCGGGACCAACGGCAACGGGCTGGTTCGCCTCGATCCCCGTTCCGGCCAGACCACCACGTACACGCGGGATGCGTCCGACCCGCGCTCGCTGAACCACGAGCGCGTCACCGCCTTGCACGTCGACCGGGGCGGCACGCTGTGGGTGGCGACCGATTTCGGGCTCAGCCGCTGGGAACCGGCGACGCAGGATTTCTCCACCTTCCGGCCGCAGGCGAAAGGCCTGGTGCAGTACCGGTCCATCGCGGAGGACGCCAACGGCCTGCTGTGGCTGGCCACCGCCTCACGCGGCGTGCAGCGCTTCGATCCGGGCAACGGCAGCTTCAAGGTCTTCGATGCCGAGCTGCGCAGCGCGCAGCCGCCGGGCCACAACCGCGTCAACTCGGTCCACGTCGACCGCGGGGGCACCGTGTGGGCGGCCACCTTCCGCGGCCTGGGCCGGCTCGATCCGCGTGACGGCTCGTTCAAGTCGTACGACGCACGCGCCGGCCTGCCGGCGGACATGGCCATCGGCATCCTGGAGGAAGAAGACGGCCACCTGTGGGTCAGCACCGCCAGCGGCCTGTCGCGCTTCGATCCGAAGGCCGCGTCTTTCACGAATTACGACGCGTCCGACGGCCTGCTGACCGACCGCTTCGCCAACCCGGCGGTGGCGGCCCGGGGGCCGAGCGGGGAAATGTTCTTCGGCACGCAGAAGGGCCTGGTGGCCTTCTTCCCCGGCCAGGTCGCCGAACGCAAGGCCGCGCTGCCGGTGTTCCTCACCGACTTCCGGCTGTTCGGTGAAGACGTGCCGGCCGGCGCCGCGCCGCTGGCGCGGCCCATCTGGGCCACCACCGACATGGCGCTGGAACCGGACACCATCGTGTCCTTCGATTTCGCGGCCCTGAACTATGTCGATCCGGGGCGCACGCGCTACCGCTACCGGCTCGATGGTTTCGAGACCCGGTGGAACGAGACCGACAGCGCGCGGCGCAGCGCCACCTACACCATGCTGCCGACCGGCGAGTACATCTTCCGCGTCCAGGCGCGCGGTGCCCGCGGCGACTGGAACGACAGCGCGCTGGCACTCAAGATCAGCGTCCCGCCGCCCTGGTATGCCACCTGGTATGTGCGCACGCTGGGCGCCGCGCTGCTGCTGGCGGCCCTCTGGCTGGCCTACCGCCTGCGCGTGCGCCAGCTGCACCGGCGGTTCGAGATCGCGCTGTACGCCCGGCTGGGCGAGCGCACGCGCATCGCGCGTGAGCTGCACGACACGCTGCTGCAGACCTACCAGGCCTCGCTGCTGTGGTTCCGCGCGGCCATGAACATCCTGCCCGACCGGCCGCAGGAAGCGAAGCAGCGGCTGGAGCAGGCGCTGGAGCGGGCGGAGTCGGCGATCGTCGAAGGGCGCGAGGCCGTTCAGGGCCTGCGCGCTTCCACCGCCGAGGTCAACGACCTGGCGGAGGCGATTGCCGCCATGGGCGCCGGCCTGACGGCGGCCCATGCGGGCCCGGGCGCGCCCGAGGTCGGCGTGGCGGTGGAAGGACCGGTGCGGCACCTGAACCCGCTGGCGCGCGACGAAGCCTTCCGCATCGCCAGCGAGGCGCTGCGCAACAGCGTCCGCCACGCCGATGCGCGTCAGGTCAGCGTCACGCTGGACTACGGCGCGCGGCAGTTCCGCCTGCTGGTCGCCGACGACGGCAAGGGCATCGACGCCGCGACGCTGGCGGGCGAGCAGCCGGGCAGCCACTTCGGCCTGCCCGGCATGCGTGAGCGCGCCGCCGTGGTGGGCGGCCAGCTGGACGTGCGCAGCACCCCGGGGCGCGGCACCGAGGTGGAACTGCGCGTGCCCGCGCGCACAGCCTACGAAGGCGGCGCGCCCGGCTGGCCGGGCCTGGGCGCGTTCCTGCGCGGCGGCGCGGCCACGGAGAAAGCCGAGCACCCCGGCACCGGCGGCTGAGCTCGGCATCTGCTGCCTGGCCCGTGCGGGCCGGGTCGGCCGCGCTTGGCGCGGCCGCGCAGGCGGAGGTGCAGGCGGAGGCGGAGGCCAAGGCACCGCCACGGTGCGCCGGCTCGGTCTTTGGGCACGTGCAGCCGGCCGGCGCCGCTGTTCATGCGGCGCCTTGGTGCATTTCGGCGTCCGTCCCCGGGGAAGCCATCCTGGCCCGGCTCTTGCAAAAGCCTGCGCAGTCTTGCGCGAACAAAGTCCACTGACGCTGGTGGACCGGGCCGCCCGGCCCATCCGCCTTTTGCATCAGGTTCTCTCGCAACCCGACGCGCGGCGCGCCCATCTTCCCCTGATCCCCCCTGAAAGAGCACTCCCATGAGGATCGTCGTCATCGGCCATGGCATGGTCGGCCACCAGTTCCTGCAGACCCTCGCGGAGACGGGTCTCAGCGGCGCCGAGGTCACGGTGCTGTGCGAGGAACCGCGGCCGGCCTACGACCGGGTGCACCTGTCCGAATTCTTCTCGGGCAAGACGGCGGACGAGCTGTCGCTGGTCGAGCCCGGCTTCTTCGAGAAGAGCGGCTTCACGCTCAAGCTGAAGGCCAAGGCCGTCGCCATCGAGCGCCGCGACAACACCGTGACCACGGCCGACGGCGAGGTGCTGCCCTACGACAAGCTGGTGCTGGCCACCGGCTCCTATCCCTTCGTGCCGCCGGTGCCTGGGCGCGACCGGCCGAACGTCTTCGTCTACCGCACCATCGAGGACCTGGAGGCCATGAAGGCCTCGGGCGCGCGCAGCAAGAGCGGCGTGGTGGTGGGCGGCGGCCTGCTGGGCCTGGAATGCGCCAAGGCGCTGCGCGACATGGGCCTGGACACGCACGTGGTGGAGTTCGCGCCACGGCTGATGGCGGTGCAGGTGGACGACGCGGGCGGCCGCGTGCTGCGCACCAAGATCGAAGCGCTGGGCGTGCACGTGCACCTCAACCGCAACACCACCGAGATCACCGACGGCGCCACCGCACGCCACCGCATGGTGTTCGCCGACGGCACCTGGCTGGAGACCGACATGATCGTGTTCTCCGCCGGCATCCGCCCGCGCGACGAGCTGGCGCGCCAGAGCGTGCTGGCGCTGGGCCCGCGCGGCGGCGTCGCCATCGACAGCGCCTGCCGCAGCGCCGACCACGACGTCTACGCCATCGGCGAATGCGCGAGCTGGAACGACCAGACCTTCGGCCTGGTGGCCCCCGGCTACGACATGGCGCGCGTGGCGGCCAAGCACATTGCGGGCGATGTGAGCGTCCAGTTCACCGGCGCGGACATGAGCACCAAGCTGAAGCTCATGGGCGTGGACGTGGCCAGCATCGGCGACGCGCAGGGCAAGACCCCGCACTGCAAGACCTTCAGCTACACCGACGAACTGCGCCAGGTCTACAAGAAGATCGTGGTGAGTCCCGACGGCAAGCAGCTGATCGGCGCGGTGCTGGTGGGCGATGCGGAGGAGTACGGCACGCTGCTGCAGATGGCGCTGAACGGCATCGCGCTGCCCGCCGATCCGGAGTTCCTGATCCTGCCGTCCTCTGACGGCAAGGCCAAGCCGGGTCTTGGCGTGGACGCGCTGCCCGACAGCGCGCAAATCTGCTCCTGCAACAACGTCACCAAGGGCCAGATCTGCGCCGCGGTGGGCGAGGGCGCCACCGCCATCGGCCCGATGAAGGCCTGCACCAAGGCCGGCAGCACCTGCGGCGGCTGCGTGCCGCTGGTGACGCAGGTGATGAAGGCCGAGATGTCGCGCCGCGGCATGGCGGTGAACAACCACCTCTGCGAGCACTTCGGCTACTCGCGCCAGGAGCTGTACCACCTGGTGCGCGTCGGCCAGATCAAGACCTTCGACGACCTGCTAACACGCCATGGACGCGGCCTGGGCTGCGACATCTGCAAGCCCGCGGCGGCCAGCATCTTCGCGTCCTGCTGGAACGACTTCGTGCTGAAGCCCGAGCTCGCCAAGCTGCAGGACAGCAACGACTACTACCTGGGCAACATCCAGAAGGACGGCACCTACTCGGTGGTGCCGCGCATGCCCGGCGGCGAGGTGACGGCCGATGGCCTGATCGCCGTCGGCCAGGTGGCGAAGAAATACGGCCTGTACACCAAGATCACCGGTGGCCAGCGGGTCGATTTGTTCGGCGCGCGCGTCGAGCAATTGCCGGCCATCTGGGAAGAACTGATCGCCGCCGGCTTTGAGAGCGGCCACGCCTACGGCAAGGCGCTGCGCACCGTGAAGAGCTGCGTCGGCAGCACCTGGTGCCGCTATGGCGTGGACGATTCGGTGGGCCTGGCGGTGGAACTGGAGAACCGCTACAAGGGCCTGCGCGCGCCGCACAAGATCAAGTTCGGCGTCTCGGGCTGCACGCGTGAATGCGCCGAGGCCCAGGGCAAGGACGTGGGCGTGATCGCCACCGAGAAGGGCTGGAACCTCTACGTCTGCGGCAATGGCGGCATGAAGCCGCGCCATGCGGAATTGATCGCGTCCGACCTCAAGAAGGACGAGCTGATCCGCCTGATCGACCGCTTCCTGATGTTCTACGTGCGCACCGCCGACCGCCTGCAGCGCACCAGCACCTGGCGCGACAACCTGGAAGGCGGCCTCGACTACCTGAAGGGCGTGCTGATCAACGACACGCTGGGCCTGGCCGCCGAACTGGAGGCGCAGATGCAGCACGTGGTGGACACCTACCAGTGCGAATGGAAGACGGCGGTCACCGACCCCGCGGTGCGCCAGCGCTTCCGCAGCTTCGTCAACAGCGACAAGGC
>CBIHPZ010000264.1:0-5838 GCA_966211865.1 uncultured Aquabacterium sp. | reverse complement strand
CGCAGGACCCGCGCAGCCGCGTGGCGGCCGAGACGCTGTGCAACACCGGCCTCGTCGTGCTGGCCGGTGAGATCACCACCAACGCCCACGTCGACTACATCCAGGTCGCGCGCGACACCATCAAGCGCATCGGCTACGACAACACCGAGTACGGCATCGACTACAAGGGCTGCGCCGTGCTCGTGGCCTACGACAAGCAGAGCAACGACATCGCCCAGGGCGTGGACCACGCCAGCGACGACCACCTGAACACCGGCGCCGGCGACCAGGGCCTGATGTTCGGCTACGCCTGCGACGAGACGCCCGAGCTGATGCCCGCGCCCATCTACTACGCGCACCGCCTGGTCGAGCGCCAGGCCCAGCTGCGGAAAGACGGCCGCCTGCCCTTCCTGCGCCCGGACGCGAAGAGCCAGGTGACGATGCGCTACGTGGATGGGAAGCCCCATTCGATCGACACCGTCGTGTTGTCGAGCCAGCACGCGCCCGAGATGAGCGACGGCGCGAAGATGAAGCCGGAGTTCACCGAGGCGGTGATCGAGGAAATCATCAAGCCGGTGCTGCCCAAGGAGTGGCTGAAGGAAACCCGCTACCTGATCAACCCGACCGGCCGCTTCGTCATCGGCGGCCCGCAGGGCGACTGCGGCCTGACCGGCCGCAAGATCATCGTCGACACCTACGGCGGCGCCTGCCCGCACGGCGGCGGCGCGTTCTCGGGCAAGGACCCGACCAAGGTCGACCGCTCGGCGGCCTACGCGGCCCGCTACGTGGCCAAGAACATCGTGGCCGCCGGCCTGGCGCGCCAGTGCCAGATCCAGGTGGCCTACGCCATCGGCGTGGCGCGGCCGATGAACGTGACGGTCTACACCGAAGGCACCGGCGTGATCCCCGACGACAAGATCGCGCAGATCGTGGCCGAGGTCTTCGACCTGCGCCCCAAGGGCATCATCCAGATGCTGGACCTGCTGCGCCCGATCTACCAGAAGACCGCGGCCTACGGCCACTTCGGGCGGGACGAGCCCGAATTCAGCTGGGAACGCGCGGACAAGGTCCAGGTGCTGCGCGTCCTGGCCGGCCTCAATGCCTGACCAGGTCGCGCAGCAGCCAGGCCGCCTGCGGCCCGGCCGCCGCGCAGCGGCGCCTGGACCTTGCGGCGAAGGCTGACTTCGCGCCAGCGAAGTCAAGGGCCCCCCAGGGCCCCGGCCGCAGCCACAAGGTCCCGCCAGAGCAAACAACGACGCCAGGCCGGGCCCCGCCCGGCCTTCTTCTTTGCGCCCCTCTCCCTATCCATAGGGATGCCTCCCCCGCCCCGCTGCCCGGCCCCGCATCGACAATCCCGGACCACTTCCGGAAAGACGAGATGCTGAACCCCCTGCGCGCCCTGGCCGGCGCCCTGCTGCTGAGCTTCATCGCAGCCACCACCACCGCCGCCGCCGCGCCCGACCCCGCGCAGGCCCAGGCCGAAGCGCGCAAGGTGGCCAAGACCGGCCCCGTCGACGTGCCACTGGCCGACCAGGCCGTGCTGCACCTGCCCGCAGGCCACGTCTTCATCCCGCAGCCGCAGGCGCAAGGCCTGCTGACGGCGATGGGCAACCCCGGCAGCGACCCGCGCCTGCAGGGCCTGGTCTTCCCCACCAACGACGCGCCCTGGTTCATGACCGTGCGCTACGAGGCGTCCGGCCACGTCAAGGACGACGACGCGCGCGACTGGAATGCCGACGAGCTGCTGAAGAGCTACAAGGAAGGCACCGAGGCCGCCAACGAGGAGCGGACCAAGATGGGCGTGTCGCCGATCGAGGTCATCGGCTGGGCCGAGAAGCCCGCCTACGACGCCGGCACGCACCGGCTGGTGTGGGCCATGTCCACGCGCGAGAAGGGTGCCGCGGCCGATGCCGGCCAGGGCGTCAACTACAACACCTACGCGCTGGGCCGCGAGGGCTATTTCAGCCTGAACCTGGTGACCGAGCTGTCCGCCCTGCCCACCCACAAGCCCGCCGCGCAGACGATGCTCGGGGCGCTGGAATACAACGCCGGCCGCCGCTACGCCGACTTCAACGACAAGACCGACCACGTGGCCGAGTACGGCCTGGCCGCGCTGGTGGTGGGCGTGGCCGCCAAGAAACTGGGCTTCTTCGCATTGGCGGCGGTGTTCCTGGCCAAGTTCGCGAAGGTCATCATCCTGGGCCTGGCCGTGGCCGGTGGCGCGGTGCTCAAGCTCTTCAAGCGCCGCACGGCGGGCTGATGGCGCGCCCATGATCAAGCTGCTGTCGCTGCTGTTCGCCGCCGGCAAGCTGGGGCCGCTGCTGCTGTCCGGCGGCACCATGCTGCTGTCGCTCGCCGTCTATGCGCTCATCTTTGGCTGGCGCTATGCGGCGGGCTTCATCGTGCTGCTCTTCGTGCACGAGATGGGCCACTACGTCGCCGCCCGGCAGCGCGGCCTGCCGGTGAGCCTGCCCACCTTCATCCCCTTCGTCGGCGCCTGGATCGAGATGAAGCAGATGCCGCACGACGCCGAGACCGAGGCCTTCGTCGGCCTGGGCGGCCCGCTGCTGGGCACGGTGGGCGCCATTGCCGCGTGGCTGCTGGGCCGCTCGTTCGAGGCGCCCTGGCTCATCGCCGTGGCCTATGCCGGCTTCTTCCTGAACCTGTTCAACCTGATCCCGCTGTCGCCGTTCGACGGCGGCCGCATCACCGCCGTGCTGAGCCCGCGCATCTGGCTGCTGGGCGTGCCGGTGCTGGTGGGGCTGTTCCTGTGGCGGCCCAGCCCGATGCTGCTGCTGATGGCCGTGCTGGCCGCGCCGCAGGTGATGAAGGCCATCCGCTACCGCGCCGACAGCGCGGAGGCGCAGACCTATTACGCCGTGCCCACGGCCAAGAAGTGGGAGTACGCGCTGATCTACCTCGCGCTGGCCGGGTTCCTCGCGATGATGATGGCCGAGCTGCACGGCACGCTGCAATCGCACCGGGCCATCGCCGGCCACTGACGCTGGCCACTGACCCCGGCCGCTGACCCCGGCCACTGACGCGGGCCACCGACAGCGCGCCCGTGGCGCGCCGGCGGGCCCGCCAAGAGCAACGCCGGCCGCCAGGGCCGGCGTTTTCGCACCAGGACGGGATGCGGGGAGGCTTCAGGCCTCCACCGCCGCATCACCCGGCACGCGGAACACGTGCACCCGGTCGGACAGCTCCTTCGCCCGGTCGCTCATCGAACGTGCCGCGGCGCTCGATTCCTCGACCAGCGCGGCGTTCTGCTGCGTCACATCGTCCAGCTGGTGCACCGCATTGGTCACCTCGCCCAGGCCGTCGCGCTGGCGCGCGGTGGAGCTGGTGATGCGCTGCATGGTCTCGTTGACGCGGGCGATGGAGGCCACGATCTCGGTCATGCTGTGGCCCGCGGCCTCGACCAGCCTGGCGCCGGATTCCACGCGGTCGAGCGAAGCGCCGATCAGCGCCTTGATCTCGCGCGCCGCCTTGGCGCTGTTCTGCGCCAGGCTGCGCACTTCCCCCGCCACCACCGCGAAGCCGCGGCCCTGCTCACCGGCGCGGGCGGCTTCCACCGCCGCGTTCAGCGCCAGGATGTTGGTCTGGAACGAGATGCCGTCGATCACGCCGATGATGGTGGAGATCTGGCGCGAGGTGGCGGCGATCTCGTTCATGTTGCTCACCACGTCGGACACCACCTGCCCGCCGCGCTGCGCGGCGGTGGTGGCCTCGCGGGCCAGCTCGTCGGCCGACTTCGCGGCATCGGCCGAGGCCTGAACGGTGCCGGTCAACTCGCTCATCGCGTTGGCAGTGCGCTGCAGCCACGAGGCCGCGCGCTCGGTGCGATCGGACAGGTCCTGGCTGCCATTGGCGATCTGCAGCGAAGCCGAGGCCACGCCGTCGCTGGTGTCGCGCACCTGGCCCACCAGGGCCGACAGCGCCTTCGACATCTCCGCCATCGAACGCTGCAGGTCACCGAACTCGTCGCTGCGGTCGACGACGATGTTGGTCGTCAGGTCGCCGCCGGCAATGCGGCGCGCCACGCTCACCGCCTGGTGCAGCGGCCCGTTGATGGAGCGGATGAGCCGGAAGGCGCCGAAGGCGATGGCCACCAGCACGCCACCCAGCCCGATGGCGGTGGCCTTCAGCACGCCGTCGCGTTCGGCCGCGAAGCGCCCGGCCAGCTGCTGGGCATCGGCCTGCTGCATGGCGGCATAGGCATTCACTGACTTGAGGTAGGCCTGGGCGGCCGGGTTGAAGCGCTTGTCGAACTCCGTCTTGGCCATCTGCATGTCGCCGGACTCGGCGAAGCGCATCGCCTCGGCCTGCGCAGCCAGCAGCGCGGCGCGTTCCTTGTCGAGCTGCGCGACGAGCTTCTTTTCGTCCTCCGACTGCGGCATGGCGCCGATGGCCTGGCGGATCTTGTCGATGCGCGCGAACGAGCTTGCGATCGGCCCCTTGAAGGCTTCGATCAGTTCGGGGTTGTAGCCCAGCGTCGAACCGGTCATGCGGGCCACGGTGGTGTCCGTCAGGCTCGCCCACTCCGTGGCGCCCCGCACCTTGGCGTCGGACAGGCCCAGCTCGGTGGCGCTGCGCTGCTGCACCTCGATGATCTTCCACGCCGCCACGCCGAACAGCGCCACCAGCACCAGCATGCCGGCGCCCACGGCACACCACAGGCGCGCACCCATTCCAAACCCAGCATGACCTTTTTTCATCGCGGTTGTCTCCGAATCACGTGTTCGAACTATCGGCCGCCGGAAACACCACCTTGACCCGGAACAACTCGCATTCGCGCGTACAAATCGGCGTACCAAGCTTTCATCCAGCTCCGATCCGCCGATGACCCCTGCCCTGCGCGCCCCCACGCTCGACGAACTGCGCCGCTACGCCGTCGCCCGCACGCTGTTCACGCCCACCACGCTGCCGCGCGCCATTGCCCGGCTGGGCTTCGTGCAGGCCGATCCCATCCGCGCACCAGCCCGCGCGCAGGACCTGACCTTGCGCCACCGCGTCATGGACTACCGGGCGGGGGACCTCGAGCGCCGCTACCCGCGGCTGGCGGTGGAGGAGGACTTCTTCGTCAACTACGGCTTCCTGCCGCGCGACACCCGCGCGCTGATGCACCCGCGCACGCCCCGCACGGCCTGGCCCGCCGCGCGGCGCCGCCAGGCGGAGGCGGTGCTGGCCTTCGTGCGCGAACGCGGGGTGGTGCACCCGCGCGAGGTCGACGCGCATTTCGCCCATGGCAAGGTGAAGAACTGGTTCGGCGGCTCCAGCAACGCCACCACGCAGCTGCTGGACGGCATGCATTACCGGGGCCTGCTGCGGGTGGCGCGGCGCGAAGGCGGCGTGAGGCTGTACGCCGCCTGTGAGCCCCAAGTCGCGCCGGAACGCGATGCCGCACTGGACACGCTGTTCGACGTCGCCATCCGCAAGTACGCCCCACTCCCGCAGGCCACGCTGGGTGTGCTCGCCAGTTACCTGTGCGCAGGGGCCCCGCAGTGGCGGGACCAGCGCGGCGCTGCACTGAAGCGGGCGCGGGCGCGCCTGGCCAGCGCCACCGTCGAAGGCACGGCCTGGTTCTGGCCCGCCGACGAAAACCCGCGCTCGAAACGCCACCGCGTTGACGACGCGGTGCGGCTGCTGGCGCCCTTCGACCCCATCGTGTGGGACCGGCGCCGCTTCGAGATGCTGTGGGGCTGGGCCTACCGCTTCGAGGCCTACACGCCGCCCGCCAAGCGCGTGCGCGGCTACTACGCGCTGCCGCTGCTGTGGCGCGACCAGGTGATCGGCTGGGGCAACCTCAGCCACCGCGGCGGGCGGCTGCAGGCGGACATCGGCTACGTCAGCGGCCGC
>CBIHPZ010000263.1:0-5840 GCA_966211865.1 uncultured Aquabacterium sp. | reverse complement strand
GACGAGACCAACCACATCAAGCGCGACCGCACGGAAACCGTCGACAGGAACGAAAAGATCACCGTGCACGGCTGGCGCACGGAGGAGGTCGATGGCGACGAAACCATCACCATCCATTCGAACAGGACTGAAACGGTTGACCTGGATGAATCGATAACGATTCACAAGAATCGATCGGAGCGGGTCGATTTGAATGAAACGATATCGATCGGGGCCAATCGCGCGGAAGATGTCGCACTCAATGAATCGATCAGCATCGGCAAGAACAGAAACGAAACCGTCGGCCAGAACGAATCGGTGAGCATCGGCGGCAACCGCAACAAGTCGGTTGCCAAGAATGAATCGGCCAAGATCGGCAAGGGCTGGTCCATCAAGGTCGGCAAGACCAAGACCGAAACCGTCGGCATGGCCTACATGCAGAACGTGGGCATGGGCCGGATGGAGAACGTGGGCCTGGGCTACAGCCTCAACGTGGGCGCGGCCATGGTCACCGTGGTCGGGATGATGAAGAGCACCAACGTCGGCAAGAGCTACAGCATCACCGCGGGCGACGAGTTGAGCATCACCGTGGGCAAGGCCAAGCTGACGATGAAGTCCGATGGCTCGATCCAGCTGGAAGGCTCCAAGCTGACCCTGGCGGGAACCGACGAAATCAACCTCGTCAGCCCGAACATCAACAACAACTGATTGGCCGCCCTCATGCAACGCCGCTCTTCCGCATTGCGCGCAATCCCGCAGCCTTCAACGCCCTCCCAACACCTGGGCGTGGTGCTCGCCGTCCATGGGCGCGAATGCCAGGTCGATTGCGACGGCACCGTGCTGCACGCGGTGCTGGCCGCGCACCTGCCGCTGGTGCAGGAATCGCAGCGCGTGGCCGTGCTGCAGGTGGAGGGTGCCCAGCCGCTCGTGTTGGCCGCCTGGCCCGACGAGCAATCGTCCGCCGAACCGCTCTTCGAGCATGACGCGAAGACGGGCACCCTGAGCATCAATGCCGCCCGCTTGAAGCTGGCCGGCGTGGCCAGCGTGGAACTGGCCTGCGGCGATGCGCGCCTGTCCATCTCGCTGGACGGCCGGGTGCAGATCCTGGGCAACGAGATCGTCTCCGCCGCGGTTGGTGCGCATCGCATCGAAGGGGCCAGCATTGACCTCAACTGAGTCCTCGGCCGAGGCTGTGACGCTGCCACTGCCGCAGCGCCAGCCCGGCGCCATGCCGGCCCGCCTGCCGGTCTCGCGCAGCCCCGTGCCGGACACCATCGAGCAGGCCCTGCGCGCGCGGCGCCGTCGTGTGCAGACGGCCGAGCACCCCGGCAAGACACTGGCCGCGCTGGCCGTGTGCGACAACCGCATCGACCAGGCCCTGTGCAGCCTGGCCATCCTGGCCAGCGAGGCCAGGGAACTGCTGGACGCCAAGCTCGCCACCGCCACCGGCGCAGCCTTCGAGGACGCGGCCTTCCTGCGGATGGGACTCGCCGTTCAAACCAAGGAGCCAGGCTGGCTGCGCATCGTGGAGCAGCTGCATGCCCGGGCGCCGCGCGCGGTGCGCGATGCGCTGTGGTTCTTCCCCGCCTCGACGGACACGTTTCCGCAAGCCGCAAGCCATGTCGTCGAGCTCTTCTGGCATGCGCTGAACCACGCCGAATTGCTGCCCCTGGCGCTGGAACTCGTCGGGCGCTGCGACCTCCGCCCACTGGCGAACGACGTCAAGCCGCTGACGCACGCGGCCGACTTCAGCGCGCTGGCCCATTGGGTGCTGGTGTGCCTGGACGCCGCCGGCGAGCCGACGGAGCGCTTCCTCTGCGAGGGCCTGATGTCCGCAGACCGCGAGGCCCAGGTGCAGGCCATGGCCATGGTGCGCGTGGCGCCGCACCTGCCGCACGACGAATGGCTGCTGCCCTTCCTGGATCGAGAAGAGCCCTTCTGGGCATGGCCTGTCATGGTCGCCCGGCATCCGCGCCGCATGTGCGACGCGCTGGCCCAGCACACCCGCCTGCCCGAGGCCGACCGCCTGCGCGTGCTGGCGGTCGGCGGCTACCTCGACGGCATCGTCGAAGCCTGCCGCCGCTTCGCGGCCCAGCCAGACGCCTTGACGCCGGAGCAGGCGGACCTGCTCATGCTGACCCTCGGCGACGTGCCGATGGAGGCCCTGGTGCGCCCCAACGACATCCACGCCAAGGCCCAGGCCCTGCGTGCCGCCCTGCTGCGCGTGTGCCGCCGGCTGCACATCGGCGTCACGAACGACGCCGACCGCTGCGCCTGGGACGCCGACCAGATCTTCAGCGAACCGGCCAAGGCGCGAGCCATCCGTTTGCGCGAGGGGCGGGTCCATTCATCGCCCGTGCCGAACCTGGGCACCAGCCTGACCCAGCTGACCCACCCGCTGCGGCAGTGGCTCTACATCGAACGCGCGGCCGCCGGTGGCCACGTGCTGTCGCTCGATGCCCTGGACGTGAGCCGGCGCCAGATGCTGGCGCTGACGGTCTCGGACTTCCTGCATGAGCTGCAAGCTGGTTAACCAGACGCCGCTGCCCGCCCACCTGACGCCCCTGGAAGACCCCGCCGGCCGGGCTGGCTGGCTCCTGCTGGCCAAGTGCAGCTGGCGGCTGGACAACGGCCGCATGGCGCCTGCCGAAGACCAGGCGCCGCTGCACCTGCTGCCGGTGCGGCATCGGCTGGGTGCGCTGGACCTGGACGACGTGCAGCGCGAAGCGCTGGGTGAGCGGGCGAACGAGGACGTGGTCTGGATCGACCACGAGCTCGTCCCGCCCAAGCCGGCCTTCGACGTGCTCGTGGCCGGCTACATCACCGCGCCGGCCGGGCATGCGGGCCCCTTTGTGGATGCCGGCCTGGTCATCGGCAAGCACCGGGTGAGCATCCGCGGCCACGTTCCGCGGCGCTGGCGGTCCGGCCTGATGGGAACCACGGCCGAGGCCCTGGCCCCCACCGTGCGCCGCGTGCCGCTGACCTGTGCCGTGGCCGACTGGGAATGCGGCATCGCCACGGAGCTTGGCGCCGATCCCATCGCCGAACTGCCCTGGATCGAGGCGCCGGACCATCCTGCGCGCTGTGGACGAGCCGGCAAGCATCCGGCCGGCTTCGGTCCGTGGCCCACCAGTGCCGCGCATCGCAGGCGTTATGCCGGGACCTACGACAAGGCCTGGCAACAGCAGCGCATGCCGAGGTTGCCGCTGGACCTCGATCCGCGCTTCTACAACGTCGCCCACCCGGACCTGCAATTGCCGCGGGCGCCCGAGGCGGGTTGCGAGATCGCACTGGTGAACCTGGGCCCCGCGCCGGTGGTGCGGACCACGATGCCGGCACTGGCCCTGGCCGCGCGCTGCGTGAACGGCCGTGGCGAGACCTCCGAGCCGCAGGCGCTGCGGGCAGACACCCTCACGATCGAACCCGACCACCACCGCATGTCGCTGACCTGGCGTGCGTTCTTTCCTGACCAGAAGGGAGCCGACGGCCTGCGCAGCGTGACGCTGTTCAAGCCGCGGCAGATGACATGAATGTGCTCTCCGGACTGCTGGGAGAAACCAGCGGCCTCATTCCAGATGAACGCGTCCAACGGCACGGCCCCGACACCGTCTGGGCCCTGATGCGCGCAGGCCTGGTGACGCCGCTGGGCACCTCGGTGGACCACACGCTGGCCGGATGGGCGGCCGCTGCACGCGTCTTCCAGCGCGTGAACGTACCGGGGCTTGCCGACCCGGTGACCGTCGCCCGCTGTTCCGCCGTGCCACCCGAAGTCACGTCAACCGACCGGCTGCTGCAGATGCTGGGTTCCGCCACCGCCGAGGCCATGCAGCCCGAAGACCCGGCCGACTTGCCCCCTTGGAACCAGGGCGACCAGGCGCTGGAAGTGCTGGTGCTGCCCGACTGGCTCGACGAAGAGCAGGCGCGGCACGCCGGCGACACCTGGGGCAGCTGGCTCGACCAGTTGCAGCCCTGGAACCAGTTCCACCGCGAACGACTGGTGGTCCGAGGCGGCACGGCTTCGGCCTGGCGGGCGCTCGAACAGGCCTGGCGGCGGCTGGACCACGGCGAAGACCTGCGCCACCTGCTGGTGGCCGCGGTGGACAGCCTGTGCGACATGCCGCGGCTGGAGCACGCGGCCCAGCGGGACCTGGTGCTGCGGCCGGGTCACAGCGAGGGCTTTGTCGCCGGCGAGGCCGCGGGCTGCGTGTGGCTGCAGCGCAAGGCTCATGTGCGGGAGGTGCCAAGGGATCGATTCGCGCTGCACCGCCCGGCCGTGGTGCCGGTCGAGGCGAGCGACGCGCCGTCGCAGGACGGCATGGTGGCCACCGATGCCGGGGTGGCCACGCTGCGCGAGGCGCTGCGCCAGGCCCTGCGACTGGGCCGCCTGGAGGCGCGCCACATCAGCCACCTGCTCAGCGACATGGACGGCTCCGCGTGGCGGTCAGGCATCGAAGCGGCGGCACTGGAGGCCGAGGTGTTCACGCAGGCGTCGCAGCTGCCGCACTTGCGGCCACCGGTGCTGACCGGCCAGACCGGCGTGGCCGGCGCACTGCTGGGCTGGGTCCTGCCCGCGCGGCACCACACGCTGGACCTGGGACGCGTGAATTCGGTGCTGCATTGGACCGTCGATCCCGCGGGCGGGCCCATCGCCGCGTGCACGATCGAGCGCTCCCCTCACATTGACTGATAGGCAACTGTTTCCATGCCAACCAACGTCAGGACAGACAACCGCGATCTGGTGACGCAGCATTCCAGGGCCACCGTGATGCAGGGAGCGGACCCGGTGCTGCTCAAGTCCCAGGGCTACGTCGGCTTCGCATCGCATCAGAACGCCAGCACCACGCTGAACAACGCGGCCGGCACGGTGTTCGACCACGGCACGAAGGTGGCGCACAGCGAGAGCTACATGGGCGTGGGCAAGCACGCGCCTTCGGTGATCGTGGGGATCTTCACCGGCCAGCACAACGGCGACAGCGGATTCCTGTCGTGGATGAAGAACGTCTACATCGAGCAGCGCAATGCCGTGATGCACGCGGTGAACAGCTCGGTCAACGCGTTCTGGAGCCTGCTGCCCGCGCCGATCCAGAACATGGTGCAGAACGGCGCGGCCATCGCCGCTGGCATGAAGGTCGATCACCTGAAGAAGGCCGGCGAGGACGAAGCCAAGGCGCTGCTCGATGCGCTGATGTCCACCGATACCCTCATCGCCCTGGCCCAGACCGCGGCACTGATGGGTGCAGCGGCGATCCCCGTCGTCGGGCAACTGGCGGCCGGCGCGGCGGCGGCCCAGCGCATCAAGTCGACGATCGAGAGCGTTGGCGGCATGGCCGAGGAATTCAAGGCCATGATGAACCGCTGGTCGCAGCCCATGACGCCGAACCAGCTCGAAGCGGAACGCGAGAAGCTGGCGTCCTTCCTCACAAAAGCCGGCATCGCCGGCATCTTGGCGGCTCTGGGCAAGGCGCTGCCGAAGCGGTCGAATGGCTCGACGGGAAATGCGAATTCCGTCAAGCCAGTCGAGAATGGAACCGGGCCCGGAGGCGCCAAGACGCAATGCGCCTGCGCCATCGGCCATCCGGTGATCATTGCCACCGGCGAGAAGTCACTGAAGGAAGTTGACTTCGAATTGCCGGGACCCATTCCATTGGTGTGGGAGCGCAGCTACCGCTCGGGAGACGTGCGCACCGGCTGGTTCGGACCAGGCTGGAGCACGGCGCTGTCAGTCGAATTGCGACTGGGCGCGGCGGGGCTGGTCTACCACGACGCGACAGGCCGCGAGGTGGCTCTGCCCTGGCTGCCCCCCGGCGACCAGCATTTCGACGCCTACGAGCAATTCACGCTGGTGCGGCGCACCGAGCATG